>NZ_JBFUHH010000035.1:0-38463 GCF_056402495.1 Microvirga sp. P4_A5
GCCGGGGAGACGGGAGTAACGGTTGGAAGGAGGCGTCGTCTGGGAAACGACGTTAGGACAGCTTCTTCAAAAGCTCAACAATAGGGCGAGAAAATGGCCACGAAATTGTGATGCGCGAAACTAAGTTGCAATTCACCGTCGAATAGTCCGACCGAAAAAAGGCTCTGCAACCCGTTGTGCATCGAGGCTGAACTGCCTCTGCGCCGCCGGATGACTTGTCGCGCATTCTCACTACGATGGGAGCACACGCTCTCCAACTCTCCCGGAGCTACCCTCGATGACAACCGAATTGACGCTTCTCGCGTGGGTGCTCGTCCTTGCGCTGTTTCAGATCTCCCTCACCGCGATCCTCAGAACCAGCGAAACCGGGAGCGCCTACAATGCCGGACCGCGGGACGAGGCAGGGCCACCTGTCGGCCGCCTTACGGGGCGTATGCAGCGCGCGCAGAAAAACCTGTTCGAAACTTTGCCGATCTTCGCCGCGGCCGTCCTGATCGCCCATGTGGCCGGACGCGAGGGTGCGCTCACCTGGTGGGGCGCGACGTTGTATTTCTGGGCCCGGATCGTCTACGTGCCGCTTTACGCAGTGGGAATCCCGTATATCCGTTCGCTGGTGTGGCTCTTCGGCCTCGTGGGCATCGTCCTCATCATCGCATCGGTACTCGCGCCGGCGTGAATTCACGCCAGACTAATCGGGCTCGACAGGGCAAGGCCAGGTCTTGGGCGCGGTCAATCCCGCCGGCAGCTTCGTGTTCGCATCGCCGCACGCATGATCGATCTGTGCCTGGGCAAGTCCCTTGACGTCGGCGAGGTTGGCGCCGGCAAATTGGGTCAGGAGGAGATAGGCTCGCGTCAGGTCCACGCCCTTGAGATCGACATGCGCGAGATTGGCCCGCGAGAGATTCGAGAAGCTGAAATTCACCCCCGCCAACTTCGCGTTCGTGAAGATGACCCGCGCCAATTCGGCCCGCGAGAGATCCGCGCCGGTGAGGTCGGCACCCGAGAAATCCGATCGGTTGAGCTCCGACTTGCTCAAGTTGGCGCCGGTGAGATTGGCCTTCGTGAAATCCGAACGGCTCATATCGGCGGYGTGCAGGACCGCCTTCGACAGGTTGGCGTTTACGAAATTGGCGCGCCACCCCACGGCCTTGGTGAAATCCGCCTGGGAGAGGTTGGCGCCTTCGAATCGCGTACGGGTCACCTCCGTCTCGTTGAGTTTCGCGCCTTTCAGCACCGAGCCTGCGAAATCGCTGGCACCGAGCGCTGCCTTGGTAAAGATGCTGCCGGTAAAATCATCGCCTGCCAACATGCGGCGCGCCTTCGAGCAACCGGTCCAGTCGATCCGCGGACCAGGATTGTCCGAGCAACCCGCCCGCGCAGGCTCAACGCTCATCAGCGACAGCGCGGCGATCCCACAGAGAAGAGCGGAATGTCGAGCGGCGGCAGATGATAACGGGCGGCAGATCGCGATCATGCGGTTGCGTCTCCGAAACTCGAGGAAATCACATCATGCAGATGTGGTGCGAATCGCCTCGTCGGGAAGGGCCGCGCCGAAGGAACGGGCGATCAATCAAAAAAAGGCCCCGGCGAATCGCGACGGGGCCAAGGTTTCTCTTCTCTCGCCATTCCCCAGCTGCACTGGAAAAATCGCAAGTCAAAGAGCGCATGCTCCTGCCGTCCGGTCAATTCTACACTGTAACTATCGGTAAACATGATTAAATCTTATTGCTATGTTATTGTATTTCTTTCATATTTTGTTATCGCTGTTGCTAATCCGCCATAGGAAAATCCCGCGCCCTTAGGTAAGTTGAGCTCTCCGAAAGTACCAACAAGGGAAATTCCCATGCGCTCTTCTCTCCTCAGCCTGCTCGCCGGTACGGCAGCCCTGGCTATCGCTGCATCCGCCGCTCAGGCTGCGGACCTGCCGTCGCGCTACGCTCCTCCCCCGATGGTCGCGGCTGTGCCCCTCTTCACCTGGACCGGCTTCTACGTCGGCGTGAACGCCGGTTACGGCTGGAACACCAACGACAACAACAACTACTTCGACCCCGTTTTCGGCTATAGCGGCGGCGGTAGCGACGGCGGCTTCGTCGGCGGTGGCCAGATCGGCTACAACTACCAGATKGGCCAGTTCGTCATCGGTCTCGAGACGGATATCCAGTACGCCGACATCGGCGGCGGACGCGGCTATKTCGGCCAGGGCTTCCTGGGYGACGACAGCAATGACGGCCAGTGGTTCGGYACCGTGCGCGCCCGCGCCGGTTTCGCCATCGACCGCGCTCTCGTGTACGCCACCGGCGGTTTCGCTTACGGCGACATCGGTTCGGGCTCGAGCGTCTATRTCGACGCAGCCGGCAACTACATCTACGGCTCGTCGAACGGCACCAACACCGGTTGGGTCCTCGGCGGCGGTGTCGAATACGCGTTCACCAACAACCTGACCGCCAAGGTCGAAGGTCTGTACGTGAACCTCGACACCAAGAACGACAATTTCGGCGCTTATGCCAACAACAACAACGCCGAGTTCGGCGTGGTTCGCGCTGGCCTGAACTACAAGTTCAGCAGCTACTAAGAGCCGTTTAAGTCTCACGAAAAAGCCCGGTGGAAACACCGGGCTTTTTCTGTTTCCATCCCGTTGCCGCGCAACAACGCTCGTGTTTGCGGCGATTTCGACAAGGTTTGCACAGCAAGGATTCAGAGACATGATTCGCAGGCTGATTACACCATCCGCTCTTATCTTGTTCGGCGTTTCCTTGGCGGGCTGCAACACCAGCGCGCCCGGTGTTCTTCCCCGCACCGACGTTCCTCCGCCCCCGTCTCTCAGTGGCGGCGATTCACGAGGCGGCAAGACGGTTGGCCCGAGCGCTGCCGCGCAGCGCCGCGCGGTCACGGTACCCAGCAGATTGTCGACGCCGGCTCCCCCGTCGAACAACGTCGAGCCGGTCATGACCGGTAAGGGGATCGGCGCCGGCTTCAAGTTCTGAATTCGAAAGCCGAAAGCGCCGACCGCTGGCAGTGAGCTTGCACGCCGCCGGTCTTCATCGCGCGCCTGCCTGCGCACATCCGTCATCCCAAAGAGCTGTTCGTCGAGGATGGCAGGTTGGTGCGCTCGCGCATATCCCGCTGACAGGCGCTTGCGAATGTTATATTCCGCACCGGCATACAGGGTGAACGACAGATGCACATGACCTGGATCGAAGCGATCGGCTGGCTGGCCGCCTGTCTCTCCATTGCCGGCAGCGCGATGAAAACCATCATCCCGCTGCGCTGCATCGGCATCGTCACCAATGTCGTATCGCTGTTCTACGCGTACAACATGGGCCTCTACCCCAGCATGACCGTCAACATGATCCTGCTGCCCCTCAACGGCGTCAGGACGTGGCAGATGTTGCGGCTGATCCAGAAGGTGAGGCTCGCCTCCAAGAGCGATCTCTCGATGGAGTGGCTGAAGCCGTTCATGACGCGCCAAACCGTCAAGGCGGGCGACGTATTGTTCGCGAAAGGCGATTCGGCCAATCACATGTTCTACACGCTCTCCGGCCGCTTTCGCTTGAGGGAGCTAGGGATCGACATCCCCCAGGGCCATGTGGTCGGCGAGATGGGATTCCTGTCGCCGGACAACAGACGCTCCCAGACCCTCGAATGTCTGGAAAGCGGCGAGATGCTCAGCATCACCTATGATCAGGTGCGCCAGCTCTACTTCCAGAACCCCGAATTCGGCTTTTATTTTCTCAGGCTGACGAGCGAACGGCTGTTCGAGAACATGGGCAAGCTCGAGGCGGAGATCGCCCGCCTCCGCAACGCCGCCATAGAGCCCGGCAATATAGAGCGCGCCGTCTCGACCTAGCAGGATATTGAGACCGGCCAGCGAAATCCTATCGAAATGCTGGCCGCTCGCACTTGCAGAGACCCGTCAGGCCGCGCTCGATTCCTTGTCGAGTGCGACGCGGAAATCGGCCCCGGTCTTCGCCTTGATCTCATCGACGGTCACGCCGTCCGCGAGTTCGATCAGGGTCATGCCCGAGCCTCCCTTCTTGTCGATGGAAAAGACACCGAGATCGGTGATCACCAAATCGACGACGCCGGCGCCGGTGAGCGGGAGGTTGCACTCTTTCAAAAGCTTCGGTTCGTCCTTGGCCGTGTGCTCCATGACGACGACGACGCGCTTCACGCCAGCCACCAGGTCCATGGCGCCGCCCATGCCCTTCACCATCTTGCCGGGAATCATCCAGTTGGCGAGGTCGCCGTTCTGCGCCACCTGCATGGCGCCCAGGATCGACAGGTCAATATGCCCGCCACGGATCATGCCGAACGAATCCGCGCTGGAGAAATAGCTGGTGGTCGGCAATTCGGTGATGGTCTGCTTTCCCGCATTGATCAGGTCGGCGTCTTCTTCGCCCTCAAAGGGAAACGGGCCCATGCCAAGCATGCCGTTTTCCGATTGCAACTGCACGCGCATCCCCTTGGGGATGTAGTTCGACACCAGCGTGGGAATGCCGATGCCGAGGTTCACGTAGAAACCGTCACGCAGTTCTTTGGCGGCGCGCGCCGCCATCTGGTCGCGAGTCCAGGCCATCAGATTTCCTCCCCTGCCCCGGCAGCGACGGCCGTGTCGGCGCGCTTGCGGGTCGTGCGTTGTTCGATGTGCTTCACGGGATTCGCCACATGGACGATGCGCTTCACGAAGATGCCCGGCGTGTGGATATGATCGGGTTCGATCTCGCCGGCCCGCACCAGATGCTCGACCTGCGCCACCGTCACCCGCGCGGCGCTCGCCATCATGGGGTTAAAATTGCGGGCGGTCTTCCGGTAGACAAGGTTGCCCTCGGTATCGCCCTTCCAGGCGTGGACGATTGCGATGTCGGCGAACAGCCCGCGCTCCATGATGTAGCGCTCGCCGTCGAATTCGCGCTCTTCCTTGCCCTCGGCGATCAGGGTGCCGACGCCCGTCTTGGTGAAGAATGCCGGAATGCCCGCGCCGCCGGCCCGGATGCGCTCCGCCAGAGTGCCCTGCGGGTTGAATTCGAGCTCGAGCTCCCCGGACAGGAATTGCTGAGCGAACAGCTTGTTCTCACCCACATAGGACGAGATCATCTTCCTGATCTGGCGGGTCTCCAGAAGTCGGCCGAGCCCGACTCCGTCCACGCCGGCATTGTTGGAGATGAATGTCAGATTCTTGGCGCCCGACTCGCGAATCGCCTCGATCAGCAGTTCCGGAATGCCGCAGAGGCCGAATCCGCCCGCCATTATCGACATGCCATCCTTGACCAGCCCGGCCATGGCCGTGGCCGCATTCTTGTAGACCTTATCCATAACAACGTCTCTCCCGAGCCGAAATCCTAGTCACGGCCAGTCGCCTGCACGCCCTTCCGGGTCGATCCGCGCCACCCTGCAACTTGGCCTCAATTTAGACAATCCCTTCCTGTGCATATATGAAAACCCATGACGGCGTCCGACGACCGGCCGCCGCCTCTTTTCTGCCCCCCTTCCCCAGCGGGACCCAAGGTCCGGATTTTTACCGAATGTCGCGTCGTGCCGTGCTGTCGATCGCTGTCGTGTGCCTGTTGCTCCTGGCAGGCGCCGCTTTGCCGTGGACGCTGTCGGCCGGCGGACTCGCGGCCTCGGTCACGTCGCATCTCGAGTCGCAATACGGGCTCGACCTCCGGGTCTCCGGACGAAGCACCTTCGCTGTGCTGCCGAAACCCCGAATCAAGTTCGAACAGATCTCGCTCCGCCAGCCTTCGACATCCCTGACAGCGGAAGGCGGGACCCTTCGGGCCGAGATCGACATCCTGCCGCTGCTTCTGGGACGGGTGTCACTCGGGAGCGTGTCGCTCAGCGACAGCCGCCTCGGCGCCTCCGCGTCGGACCTGCGCTCGCGGGATTGGGCGAGCCTGTTGCGGGACGCCGCCCGGCAGGCCTCCGTCGACCGTCTCGTGATCGCGGGCTCGTCCTTGCGATGGACCGATCGGCCGGAGGATGGGTTGGACAGCATCAATGCGGTCTTCGCCTGGTCGGCGACTGACGACATCCTGAATGTCGCAGGCTCGGCCCTGTTCCGTGGCGAAACCGTGAGTATCGAAGAAGCGACCTTGCAGCCTCTGGCGCTCGCCTCCGGGAGAGCCGGGCGCTTCGCGCTCAACGCCACGCTGCATGCGGCCCAATTCACCGTCGACGGCATCGCGCAGGCGGGCGCCGATCCGCGTTTCAAGGGCAGCAGCCTGCTGAAGGCGACATCCACGCGCGCCTTCACGCGATGGAGCGGCCTCGACCTCCCCTTCGGATCGCTGCTTCGCGCGGTTTCCGTCGAAGGCCTGCTGTCTTTCGACAGGCGGGGCCTGTCCTGGCCCTCCGTCAAGGTGAAACTCGGTAGCGACGCCCTCGAGGGAACCCTCGCGGTGCGGCTCGACGGCGAAAGGCCGCTGATCAGCGGGACGCTCGCGGCGGACGATGTCGATCTGACCGACCTCGTCGCGCCGATCGCGCTCGCCATGACATCTTCGGGGACTTGGAGCGACGACGCGATCGACCTTTCGCGTGCGACCGCCAGCGACCTCGACCTGCGTTTCTCCGCAACCGACGCCCGCCTTGACCGTGTCCGCCTCGGCGACATGGCTGCGAGCGTGCAGGTGCGACCGGGACGCATCGAGGCGTCTCTCGGACGCGGCACATTTCATGAGGGCACCCTCAAGGGCCGCCTGTCGCTCATCTCCGCCGAGGGCGGAACGGAAGTGCGGGCGCAGGGCGCGTTCGACAAGGTGGAGATGGGATCGTTCCTGACGGCGACAGGTCAGGGCCGCTGGATTCAAGGTCCGGGCCAGGGCCAGTTTCAGCTCGAAGGCACGGGCCGCACGCCCGCCGAGGTCGTTCGCCACGCCATGGGCCACGCCAATGTGGCGATCAAGGACGGGGAATTGTTGGGCATCGGTCTGGGCGACGCCATTCGCAGGGTCGAGAAGCGTCCGCTGTCGGCCTCGCTGAACTGGAAAGGCGGCCGCACGCCCTTCGATCAGGCGCAGGTTCAGGTGAACGTCGTCGAGGGCGTCGCGGAAATCGCCGACAGCCAAATGACGGCGCCGGGCTTGGTGACGAGCCTGCGGGGCCGCATTTTCCTTCTCGACCGGGCGCTCGATCTCAAAGCAGGGGTGTCGCCCACGACGGCCGGTCCGAGCCTTGCCCCGTCGATCGTTTTCGATCTGACGGGACGTTGGCAGGATGTGATCGTGACGCCCGATGCCCGGTCGCTCATCCAGCGCTCCGGCGCAGCCAAGCCGCTTTTCGGGCCCATGCAGCCGGTCGCAGGCCCCACCACGCGGCCGCTGGCGACCGCTCAGTGACCCTCGTTCCGCGGGCTTGAAGCGGCTCGCTTGCTCAACACGGTCGCGGTGATGACGCCGAATGTCACCACACCGATCAGGATCGYCGACGCGGCATTGATCTCGGGGGAGAGCCCCAGACGCACCTGCGAGTAGATGCGGATGGGCAGCGTCGTGGCTCCCGGCCCCGTGTTGAAGCTCGCGATGACGAGATCGTCGAGCGACAGGGTGAAGGCTAGGAGAAACCCTGCCAGAACCGATGGGGCGATGAGCGGCAGCGTGACGCTGAAGAATGTGCGCAGCGGCGGAGCGCCGAGATCCATCGCGGCTTCCTCGAGCGAGCGGTCGAGTGTCATCAATCGCGCCTGCACCACCACGGTCACGAAGCACATCGTCAACGTGGTATGCGCCAGCATGACCGTCATGAATCCGCGATCGAGTCCGATAGCGACGAAGAACAGCAGCAGCGACAGACCGGTGATGACCTCCGGCATGACCATCGGCGCATAGATCATGCCGGTGAACAGGGTTCGCCCCGCAAAGCGTCCGTAGCGGGTCAGCGCCAGGGCCGCGAGCGTGCCGAGCACCGTCGCAAGGCTTGCGGAGAAAAGCGCGATGCGCAGGGTCACCCACGCGGCATCCATCAGCGCCTCGTTGCGAAACAACGCCACGTACCATTGCGTCGAGAACCCGCCCCAGACCGTCACCAGACGCGACGCGTTGAACGAATAGACGATGAGCAGCAGGATCGGCAGGTAGAGGAACGCAAATCCGAGCACCAGCGACGTGACGTTGAAGAAAGACAAGCGGCGGGTCACGGGCGGGCCTCGAGACGACGGGCTTCCACGTCGCGATAGATCACGATGGGCACGACCAGAATGAGCAGCAGGAGTATCGCGACGGCGGAAGCGAGCGGCCAATCGCGGTTTGAGAAGAACTCGCTCCACAATTGCCGGCCGATCATCAATGTCTCGGAGCCTCCGAGCAGATCGGGGATGACGAACTCGCCCACCGCCGGAATGAAACACAGGAGAGAGCCGGCGATCACCCCCGGCATGGCGAGCGGCACGGTGACGGTCCAGAATGTCCGCCACGGCGGCGAACCGAGATCGAGCGCCGCCTCGATCAACGTGTCGTCCATCTTTTCGAGCGCCGCGTAGAGCGGCAGCACCATGAAGGGGAGGTAGGCGTAGACGATGCCGATGAACACCGCCGCCTCGGTGTTGAGGATGTGCAGCGGTTCGTCGATCAGTCCCAGCGCCATCAGCCCCTGATTGAGCAACCCCTCGGGCTTGAGGATCGCCACCCAGGCATAGATGCGGATGAGGAAACTCGTCCAGAACGGCAGGATGACGAGCGCCACCAGCAACCCGCGATGCCGTGATGGCGCGCGCGCCATCGCATAGGCGATGGGAAAGCCGACGAGAAGCAACAGCAGAGTGGAGATGCCGGCGATCCGGATCGACGACAGGGTTGCCGACAGATAGAGATCGTCGGCGACGAGCATGGTGAAGTTTTCAAGATCGAGCTGGCTGAAAAAGCCCGTGACGTCGCTCCATTCAAAAACCGGCCGGTAAGGCGGCTGGGCCACCGCCGGGTCCGAGAGGCTGATCTTCAGGACGATCAGGAACGGCGCGAGAAAGAAAATGCCGAGCCACAGGAACGGCAGCGCCGGCACGAGTGCGTCCGCCATTCGTTTGGGAAATGTGCGCGCGATCATCTCCCTATTCCGCCAGAATCACCGCCGCGTCGGGCGCGAACGTGACATAGACCTGCTCGTCCCAGTCGATGGGATTTTCGACGAAGCGCGACCGGTTGGCGCGCGTGACGCGAAGGATCGCACCGGATGCAAGCTTGATGCGATAGACGGTCCAGTCGCCGAGATAGCCGATATCCCAAACCTCGCCGGTGAGGACGTTGGCCGCGTCGGGAGCTGGAGGTTCGCGATGGATCAACATCTTTTCAGGCCGCACCGCGATTGCGACAGCCTGTCCGTCATTCAGAACCTCATCGGCGTCGTCGATGGTGAGCGGCGCCTGCGCGGACGCCGTGTCGATCTGCCAAAGCCCGTTCTGCTGCCCGCGGACGCGGCCTTCGAGGATGTTCACGTCGCCGACGAACTCGGCGATGAAGCGCGTGCGAGGCTGTTCGTAGATCTCGCCCGGCGTCGCGACCTGCACGATGCGGCCGTGATCCATGACGGCGATGCGGTCCGCCATGGTCATCGCCTCTTCCTGATCGTGCGTGACGACCACGAAGGTCATGCCGAGCGAATGCTGGATATCCATCAGCTCGAACTGCGTTTCCTCGCGCAGCTTCTTGTCGAGGGCGCCGAGGGGTTCGTCGAGCAACAGGAGTTTGGGTCGCTTGGCGAGCGCCCGCGCCAGCGCCACGCGCTGCCGCTGCCCACCCGAGAGCTGGCTCGGATAGCGCTTCGCAAGGCGCTCGAGCTGCACCAGCCGCAACATCTCGTCCACCCGCGCGGCGATCTCGGCCTTGGGGAAGCCGTCCTGGCGAAGGCCGAAGCCGATATTCCGCTCGACGCTCATATGCGGGAACAGCGCATAGGACTGGAACATCATGTTGACCGGCCGCCGATAAGGCGGCACGCCTTCGAGGTCCCGGCCGCCGAGCGTGATGGTGCCTTCGCTCGGCTGCTCGAAACCCGCCAGCATCCGCATCAACGTCGTCTTGCCGCAACCGGACGGTCCCAGGAGGCAGAAGAATTCCCGCTCGAAGATGTCGAGCGACAAACCGTCGACCGCCGTTGCGTCGCCGAACCGCTTCGTCACATTTTCAAAACGGATCAGCGGCGTCGCGGCGGGATCCGCCCACGGGGCAAAGGAACGCCGCACTGCCCCCACGGAGGCGGATTGAGGGGAAAGGGTCAAAATTTCGGAAAACCTCGCATGCGCTCTGAAAATCGTTGGCGCAACGTAGGATGATCGGCCCGGGAGAACAATATCCAAAACGCTCCGGGACGATGGATCCGTCTCTAGTGCCCTCCGCCCGCTCCCGGCGCCGCCGCTGCCGGCTTGCGGATGAGCGGGAGCGCGAAAATGAAGGCGACGAAGAGAACGGTCAGGAGCAGGAAAACGTCGGCAAACGCCATGACGAGCGCCTCCTGCCGCAGCATGTTCGACATGGTCTTGAGCGCGGCGGCCGACGCATCGGAACCGAGGCCGAGATATTTCTGCGTCAGATTGTTCAGCGTTTCGACCGCCGTCGCGCTGCCCCAGTCGACGCTTTCCCGCAAGCGCTGAAGATGCAGGTCCCAGCGGTCGTTGAGGATCGTGTTGATGAGCGCGAGACCCACCGCGCCGCCGAGATTGCGCGTGAGATTATAGAGGCCGGCCGCATTCTTGAGTCGCTGCGGCGGCAAGGTGCCGAGCGCGATGTTGTTGATCGGCACCATGCAGATCATCAGCCCGACGCCGCGGAGAATCTGCGGCACGAACAGCTCCCAGAAATCCCAATCCTTCGTCAGTCCGGTCACCATCCACGTGCCGCCGGCGAAGCACAGGAAACCGATTCCCATCATCACACGGGGATCGAGCTTGCGCGACAGGATGCCGGCGACGGGCGCCATCACGAACATGCAGGCACCGGTGACGAACATCGTCTCGCCGATCTGCAACGACGAATAGCCCCGAACGCGCGCGAGATAGATCGGATACAGGTAGGTCAGGCCATAGAGGCCGATGCCCATGACGAAACTGAAGGCCGAGCCGGCGGCGAAATTGCGGTCGGAGAAGGCGCGCAGGTCGACGATGGGATGTTCCGCCTTGAACGCGCGATAGAAGAACGCCGCGGCGGTGGTCACACCCGCGATGGTCAGGAAGAGAACCGCGCGATCCTCGAACCATTCGTTGGTCGGCCCTTCCTCGAGCACGAATTCCAGGCTGCCGAGGAAGATCGCCATGAAGGTCAGCCCGTACCAGTCGAAGGTCTTGAACAGGCTGAAATCGGGCTCGTCGAAATCGACCAGCAGATAGGTCGACACGGTCACGAAAATTCCCGGCACGATGTTGACGAGAAACAGCCAGTGCCAAGAGAAGAGGTCCGTCAGGTAGCCGCCCACCGTGGGCCCGATCGTCGGCGCCAGCGTTGCGACGAGGCCGATGATCGGCGAGATGATCGGCCGTTTGGAAGGCGGAAATATCGTGAAGGCCGACGCGAACACCGTCGGGATCATCCCGCCTCCGATGAAGCCCTGCAGGGCACGCCAGACGATCATTTCCTCGATCGATGTCGAGGTGGCGCACATGATGCTCATGAGCGTGAAACCGCCCGCCGAAATCACGAACATCCACCGTGTCGACAGCATCCGCGACAGGGTGCCCGACAGCGGGATCATGATCACCTCGGCGATGAGGTAGCTCGTCTGCACCCACGAGATCTCGTCGGCCGACGCGGACAATCCGGCCTGAATTTCTGCGAGCGACGCGGAGACGATCTGGATGTCCAGGATCGCCATGAACATGCCGAACACCATGCAGATGAACGCGAATGTGCGGCGACGCTCCTGCGCGGGCGATCGTGCGGACGGCTGCATGGCCGGCGTTCCGGTGATGGCGGCGCTGCCGGCCATGGCTTTGCGGACTTTCGTCTAGCGCTGTGCGRTTTTGGAAGCGTCGGAGGACGTGCGCGTATCGACCTCGACCACCACCGACATACCCGGCCGCAGCAGATCCTGCTGCGCTTCGTCGGTTCTGACTGCGATGCGCACGGGCACGCGCTGGACGATCTTGGTGAAATTGCCCGTCGCATTCTCGGGCGGCAAAAGGCTGAACACGGAACCGGCGGCAGGGGCCACGCTTTCGACGACGCCGCGAATGTCGCGGTCGGGAAATGCGTCCACTTTGAGATGCACGATCTGGCCCGGCTTCACGGCCGCGAGCTGCGTTTCCTTGAAATTCGCATCGACGTGAACGGATGCGAGCGGCACGATGGCAGCAAGCCTCGTTCCGGGCTGGACATAGGCGCCGACTTCCACCGCCTTGTTGCCGACGACGCCATCCACCGGTGCGCGGATTTCCGTGAACGACAGGTCACGGTCGGCCTTCGCAACGGCCGTCTGCAATTCGGACGCCAGGCGCTCCGCCTCGACCTGCTGCGCCGCGAGCACCTCGACTTCGGCACGTGCCGCGACCAGGGAGGCCTGCGCGCTCTTCACATTGGCATTGGCCCGATCGCGGGAGGCCTGGGCGGTCTCGAAGGTGGCCTTGCTGGCGTAATCCGCCTTGGCCAATTGCTGCTGGCGCCCGAAATCGGACGCCGCCTGCTGCGCATCGGCCTGGGCCGCGGCGACCTGCGCTTCGGCCTTGGCGACGGAGGCGTTCTCGGCCTCGATCTGCCGACCGATGCGGACGATGGCGCTTTTTTGTGTTGCGAGCTTGTCGAGGGTCGCCTGCCGCGCCAGGCGAAAATCACCGTCGTCGATGGTTGCGATCAGGTCGCCGGCCTTGACGCTCTGGTTATGCCCGACGGCAAGCGACTTCACGTATCCGGATACCTTCGCCGACAGGATGGTGATGTCGGCCTGCACATAGGCGTCGTCGGTCGAGACCATGAAGCGTCCGGTCTGCCACCAATGGGCGCCCTCATACGCCGCGAAGCCCAGAATCGCCGTCAGCACCGCCAGAACGACGAGGCGCTTGGCGCGGCCGGATTTCGCTTTCGCAGGGGATTCCGAACCCGCCGGGGCGGCGGCGGCCGGGATTCTGACCTCATCGGGCGCAGCGCGGTCATGGGAACGGACGGGAGCTCCCTCCCCAGCGGGCCGCGAATCCTTGTCGTGATATGCCATTTCAGCCTCATGGGTGGCAGCCAGGTCCCAAATGCATGGCTTGCCAAAGGAGTCTGGACGTCCGACTTTCCGACGCCTATATGATGTGACTGAACGGTTCGGTCAATACTTTTCGAGGTCACGAAGTTTCTATGAGCGATCTGAAAGACATCGCGGCGACAGACGTCAAGGGGGCCATGGAGGGTTCCTCTTTCGGCACGCCTGATTGTGGAGAGAGCGCCAAGCGCCGCCAGATCCTGCAGGGTGCCCGCGCGGTGTTTCTCGCCCAGGGCTTCGATGGCGCGAGCATGGGCGAGATCGCCCGCGCGTCCGGCGTCTCCAAGGGAACGCTCTATGTCTATTTCGACAGCAAGGACAAGCTCTTCGAGGAGTTGACGCTGGAGGAGAAGAAGTGCCTCGCGGAAGTTCTGTTCAAGCTCGACCCCGACAATCCGGACGTGCGGGCAGAACTGACCGAGCTTGGCGCGTCCTTCCTGAAATACATGGCCGAGCCCCACCATGTCTCATCGGTGCGGATGGTCATCGGCGCCGCCGAGAAATTTCCCCGCATCGGCCAGACCTTCTACCAGGCGGGTCCGCAGCGGGGCATCGAGCGGCTGAGCGCTTATTTCGCGAGGCAAACGGAGGCCGGACGGCTGTCGATCAGCGATCCCGACATGGCGGCCGGGCACTTCCTCGCCCTGTGTCAGGCCGAGACGATGAAGCGTCTGCTCTTCGCGGTGGACACGAAGCTCGACCCGGCCGAGATCGAAACCAGGGTCCGCGAGGCCCTGCGGGTCTTCTTCCTGGCCTATGGGCCCAACGTCGCTCGGGATTAGGCGTCCTCGCGCATCGCCTCGTCGACCCGGGACCGCAGGATCTCGGGCTTGCATAACACCAGCGCGCCCCGCGTCCGCTCGATCAGGCCTTCGTGGGACATCATGGTGAATTCCCGTGTCACCTGCTCGCGACGGCAACCGATGCGCGACGCGATGATGTGGTGGAAGGGCGGCGGCGTGATGACTCGCTCGTGAACCCGTTCGTGACGGGGCGCCGAGAGACGCAGCAATTCCGAATACAGCCGATGCCGGAGATCGAGCACGGTCTGCTCGACGAAGCGCTCGTTCAGTTCGCGAATGCGCGACGACATCAGGCAGAAGAGGCGCTCGGCAACGGTCTTGTGCGCGAAGACCAGCTCGCGGAAAGCGCTCGCGGGCATGACGCAGGCCTCGCCCCGGGTCAGGGCGCTCACATTGGCCGAACGCTTGATCCCGTCCATGGCCGCGAGTTCGCCGAACAGCTCGCCCGGCCGCAATTCGTCGAGGATGACCTCCTTTCCCGAGGCCGTGCGCATGAGCACCCGGACATCGCCGGACAGCAGGAAATAGACGTCCGACGAGAGGTCGTCGAAATCGACCAGGGTCTCGTCGGCATCGAATCGCCGCCAGTTGCAGCGGGCCTCGAAGGGGGCCAGATCGATGTTCAAGTCCTTGAACAGCAGGGCGTTGGCGAGCCTGGTCATGTGGTCCCCCGGAAATCCCGCAAATTGGGACATGGTTGAAGCTTAACGTCAACTTTTAGAGACGTTATGATGTTACGTAACGACGATCCGTCATGCGGGTTCCAGCCCCGGCGATTTTATTTTTCGAGTCCAATCCGACCTTCGGCCACGCGAACCTGCGCCGCCTTGCCAGCGGCGGTTTCCCTTGCCACAAGGCGCCATGCTTTACGCTAACGACCTCACCTACCGCATCGGCGACCGCGTTCTGTTCGATCGCGCCTCCTTTACCTTGCCGTCCGGTAGCAAGGTCGGGCTGGTGGGCCGCAACGGCGCCGGCAAGACGACGCTGTTCCGCATCATCCAGGGCGAGATCTCACCGGAAAGCGGCGAGGTCACCCTCCCCCGCGGACTGCGGATCGGCGCCGTGGCGCAGGAAGCTCCCGGCGGGCCGGAAAGCCTGATCGAGGTGGTGCTGGCGGCCGACAAGGAGCGCACCGCGCTGATAGCCGAGGCCGAGACCGCCGATGGGTTTCGCCGGGCCGAGATCGAGACGCGGCTGACCGATATCGGCGCCTATTCGGCACCCGCCCGCGCCGCCACCATCCTGCATGGCCTCGGCTTCGATTCCGAAGCCCAGAACCGGCCCTGTTCGTCGTTTTCCGGCGGCTGGCGGATGCGCGTGGCGCTCGCCGCCATCCTGTTCTCGGAACCGGACCTCCTGCTGCTGGACGAGCCGACGAACTACCTCGATCTCGAAGGCACGCTGTGGCTCTACGATTATCTGGGGCGCTATCCGCATACCGTGCTGGTCATCAGCCATGACCGCGAATTGCTCGATACCAGCGTCAGCCACATCCTGCATCTCGACCAGGCGAAGCTGTCGATCTATCGCGGCGGCTACACATCGTTTTCCAAGCAATTCGCTGAGAAACGCGAACTCACCGCGAAAGCCAAGGTCAAGCAGGAGGCGGAGCGCAAGCACCTGCAGGCTTTCGTCGACCGGTTCAAGGCCAAGGCTTCGAAAGCGCGGCAGGCGCAATCGCGCGTGAAGCGGCTCGCCAAGCTCGATCCGATCTCGACCATCGTCGAGGACGACGTTCTTCCCTTCGATCTGCCGAGCCCGGAGCGGATGCTCGCGCCGCCGCTGATCTCCATAGAGAGCGTCGCCGTCGGCTACGGCGACCGCATCATCCTGGACCGGCTCAACCTGACCATCCAGCCGGACGACCGCATCGCGCTGCTCGGCGCCAACGGCAACGGCAAGTCGACGTTCTGCAAGCTCATCGGCGGGCGTCTCGCGCCGCTGAAGGGCGAGGTGCGGCGTCCCGCCAAGATGGATGTGGCGTATTTCGCGCAGCATCAGGTGGACGAACTCAACCCCAATGCCACCGCGTACGACCACGTGGCGGCGCGCATGCCCGACGTACCGGTGGCGAAGGCCCGCGCCCGCGCGGCGCGGTTCGGCTTCGGCGGTTCGAAATCGGAAACCCCAGTATCGAACCTGTCGGGGGGCGAAAAGGCGCGGCTCCTGATGGGGYTGGCGGCGTTCAACGGCCCCAACCTTCTCATCCTCGACGAACCGACCAACCACCTCGACATCGACAGCCGTACGGCGCTGATGGAAGCCATCAACGATTACGAGGGCGCGGTCATCCTCKTCAGCCACGACCGCTTTCTCATCGAGGCCTGCGCCGATCGCCTGTGGATCGTCGGCAGCGGAACCGTGAAGCCGTTCGAGGGCGACATGGACGATTACCGACAGCTCGTGCTGTCCGGCGATCTCGATCCGCAGAAGCCGGACGAGAAGCGCGACACCGTTCCGGTTTCCCGTGTGGACGATCGCCGCGCCGCAGCCGAACGCCGCGTCGCGCTGGCGCCCCTGCGCAAGAAGCTCGACGCCCTGGAATCCCGCCTGGCGAAGCTTGGCGCCGTGATCGAGAAGGTCGATGCGGCGCTCGCGGACGGAAGCGCGTTCCTGAAGGATCCGGCAAAGGCCACCGAGCTGTCGAAAATGCGCGCCGAGGCCGCCGCGACGCTCGAATCCACCGAGGAGGAATGGCTTTCGATCAGCGGCGAGATCGAAGCCGCCGGATAGTGTCGTGGGCCCGCGCGATCGACGCGCTACTTCACGATGCGGTCGAGGCGATTGTTGACGAAGAAATACAATTCGCGGCCGCCGGCTTCCGAATACAGCACCTGCACCTCGCGCGTGCCTTTGCCTTCGCCGACCAGCACATCGGTGGGCGTCTTGCCCTTCAGCCGGACGAGATCGCATTCGCCGATTCCCGCCTCGATGACGGACGCCGTGCCAGCGGCATTGCCGATGCAACGGCCGTCCGACCCGAGGACCGGGCCGTAATCGGGAGCAGCCGGAATCGAAGCCGCCGGCGCCGTGTAGGCGGTGACAGGCACGCGCGACGCGGTGCTGCCGCACGCCGCCAGTGCGAACGTCGCAACGACGACGGTTAATACGACTTTCATTTTGTGTTCAGTCCCCGTTTTGTGTGGCGCGTGCAGTCAACGCATCGTCATAGAGCCGCCGAACGTCGTCCCGGAAGGCGCGGCGGGATGCGTCCCGCGAATAGAACATGTGCCCGCCATCGTAAACCTTCAGCGCCACGCGCCGCTCGGGCCCGAAATCGGGAAGCTGGTTGAGAAGCAGTTGCGTTGCGTAATACGGCGTGACCAGATCGGTGAAACCGTGCGTCACCAGCACCCGCAGCTTGCCGTCGAGGGCCAGAACCTGCCGGAGCTCCGCGACATTCTCCGGCGTATCGCGCCCGGCATCCCATTTCCACCCGCGGCTCACCGCGCCGTTGAGAAGCTCGTAGCGGCCGTCCGGCCTGTAGTTCAGCATGCGGCCCAGATGATCGACCATCGCGCTCGTCAAGGGCGCGGTCATGGCGCTGAGCACCGGATCCTCGAACCGCGACGAATCCGCGTTCGGGTTGGGGTCCGCGCTTGAAATGTCGGTATCGTAGGCGCTCACCACCTGCGCCTCGCTCCGGCGCAGCTCACGCTGAAACGTCCGCGTGTCGATGCGACCCGCGAGCCGCTGCGTCAATGCCGGATCGAGCCCCGTGAATTCGCTGGTGCGTTTGGCGAGACGGTCCACCGCCGGCCTGTCGGTGACGCCGCGCAGGAGATCGACGAGATACTCGCCGGAGGCGTAGCGCTCCGCATCCTGCAGCGCGTCCCGCGAGACCGGACCGCGCCGGGCGAGCGCCGCAGCCGCCATCGAGGGCAGACGGGCCGCATCGACCCAGGGCGCATGGGAAGGCTGTTCGATCCAGTCGAAATCGAGCACCGGCGAGACCAGGACAAGTCCGCTCAGCCCGATGCCCAGATCGCTCTGGAGCTTTTCGGCGACGAGAGGCCCACGGAAACCGCCATAGCTCTCGCCGGCCAGGAATTTCGGCGAGCGGAGGCGGTTCTTTTCCTTCAGCCAGCGCACGATGAAGGCCGAGAGGCCGTCGATATCGCCCTGCACCGAATAGAATCGCTCGCGGACCTGATCGCCCCCGACGACGCGGCCATAGCCGGTGCCCGGCGGATCGATGAAGACGAGGTCGGTAAAATCGAGCCATGTCTCGGCGTTCGGCTGCAGGACGGGCGGCAGCGAGGGGCTGATGCTCGAACCGGCGAGCGGCAGCCGCCAGGGTCCGATCGCCAGAAGGTTGAGATAGGCCGAGGATGCCCCCGGCCCTCCGTTGACCGCAAAGGTCACGGGCCGGTTCGCCGCATCCTCGTCGTCGCGGATATACGCCACGAACCCATACTCGGCCTGCGGAACGCCTTCGGGATTGGTGAGCGCCAGGGCGCCCGCAATCGCCGTCAGCTTGATGGAGCGGCCGGGGAGCTCGATCGTGTGCCGGGTCACGGATTCCGGCGGCAAGCGGCTTTCCGCCTCGGCGCGCGGGCGACGCGCCTCCTGCTGCCGTTCGGCCGGCGGCTGCGCCCGCTGTTCCTCCTGGGCCACGGAAAGCGAGGGAAGCGCGAACGCAAATCCGAGAAAGGCGAGTGCGGGCAGACGAACGAGCGATGTCATCGGCATGATCCTCAGGTCTGCTTCAAAATGGAACGCCGCGAGATACGTTCCCGGTTAGGTCCTTGGTATCACGCCTTGCGCTCCCAGCGGCCGCGTTCGTCCTGCTGCCAATAGGTGGCCTCATGGCCCTGTTCCTTCACGGCGCGCCATTGCTCGCGGGCAATGGCGAGGGCGCGGTCGTCCTCTCCGTCGAACAGGATGGCGACACGTTCGTAGACATCCATGTCCGGCGGCAATTCGGCGCCTTCGACGATGAAACGGATGGCGGCGGCATTGGGGTTGTCGGCGGAGAGCGTGAGCAGGATGGGTTGATCGCTTCCATGGGGCTCGCGATCGGTGCCGTGCGGCAGGAAGCTGTCATCCGCGAACGTCCACAGATGATCGTCGAGCGCCGTCATGCGCTCGTCCGTGGTCGCCTGCACGACGGCGCGCCACCCGCGCTCCCGCGTCTTCTGCAAGAGCGTGGGCAGCACGGCTTCGAGCGGCTGGCGCTGGAGGTGATAGAAGAGAACGTCAGGCATGGGCGGACCTCCGGGCGGAGGCTGTTTTGCCACGCAAGCTCCGCCCCTTTTCCTTCCGGCCAATCACCGCTCGTAATGATCGTGCACGAGACGATCGAGCAACCGCACGCCCCAGCCCGAGGCCCAGCCCTTGTTGGTCTCGCTTTGCGGCGAGCCCATCGCGGTGCCGGCGATGTCGAGATGCGCCCACGGCACATCGTTGACGAAGCGCTGAAGCAGCGCGGCCGCCGTGCTCGACCCGCCGAAGCGGCCAGCGGAGTTCTTCATGTCGGCGAACTTGGACTCGATCATCTTGTCGAATTCGGGTCCGATCGGCATCCGCCAGACGCGCTCGCCGGTTTCCTGACCGGCAGCCGTGAGACGCCCTGCCAGTTCATCGTTGTTCGAGAACAAACCGGCGTATTCCTGCGCCAGCGCCACCAGAATGGCGCCGGTCAGAGTCGCGAGGTTGACGATGAATTTCGGTTTGAAACGATCCTGAACGTACCAGAGCACGTCGGCCAGAACCAGCCGGCCTTCCGCATCGGTATTGATGATTTCGATGGTCTGTCCCGACATGGTGGTGACGATATCGCCCGGACGCTGCGCGTTGCCGTCCGGCATGTTCTCGACGAGGCCGATCGCCGCAACCACATTCGCCTTCGCCTTTCGGCTGGCAAGCGCATGCATGAGGCCGACCACGCAGGCGGCGCCCGCCATGTCGCCCTTCATGTCTTCCATGCCGCTACCGGGCTTGAGAGAGATTCCGCCTGAATCGAACACCACGCCCTTGCCCACGAAGGCGATCGGCTGATCGGAGGCCTTGCCGCCGTTCCAGCGCATGACCGCGACGCGGCTCTCACGCTCCGAGCCCTGCCCCACCGCCAGCAGCGCCCGCATGCCGAGCTTTTCCATCGCTTTCTCGTTGAGGATCTCGACTTCGACGCCCACCTTGGACAAGGCCTCGGCGCGAGACGCGAATTCCTTCGGGCTGAGGACATTGGGCGGCTCGTTGACGAGATCGCGCGCGATGACGATTCCCGCCGCGACCGCCTCGCGGGCCTTGTGAGCCTTCTTGATGGCGGCGGGATCCGCGACCTGCAGAATCAGGTGCGTCGTGCCGACGGGCTCGTTGTCGTCCTTCTTGGTCTTGTAGCGATCGAAGCTGTAGCCTCTGAGGCGTGCTCCGAGCGCGAGATCCGCGATGTTGTCAGGCGTCGGATCAAGGCCCGGGAGATCGACCACCACGGTCGCGGACCGTCCCGCGACCTTTCCGGCGATGATCCCGCCGAGTTGCGCGAAATCGGTCTTCGGTAGATCCTTGTCGCTGCCCAAACCGATCATCACGATGCGGTCGACTGACAGGCTCCCCGGAGCCACGACGGTCATGGCCGATTTGGCTTTTCCCTTGAACCTCTCGGCCGCGGCGGCCTTGGCCAGCAAACCATTGGTTGCCGTGCCGAGGCGCTTTGCCAGGGCTGCGCCGGGCTTGAGGTTCTCGCCGACGAAAATCACGAGATCGCCGCCTTCCCATGCGTCGAATGCACGGAAGTCGATTTTTAAGCTGTCGGCCATACGAATCCTCTTGCCTGTTGGGCCGGCTCCCACCGGCTGCGACGTTTCGGACATACAGTAATTTCTCACCGGGATCACGCATGGCTTTGCCGTGAAAGCGGCGCAATCGCAAGTTCTTGAAGCCCCGTCGCCCTTCCGGGAAACGACGGTCGTCGTGACGGGATCGTCTTGCCTGGGAAGATGTGACGGAGTACCGAGGTCCCATGACACTGATCGAGCGTTATATCCTGAGGATCTCGTTTACGGCCTTCGCCGCGTGCCTCCTCGCGCTCACGGCGGTGATCTGGATCACGCAGGCCTTGCGCGAGCTCGATCTCTTGACCGGCAAGGGCCAGACCATCTTCATCTTCCTGACGGTCACCGGACTTTCCCTACCGGCACTCATCAATGTGATTTCGCCCGTCGCCCTCTTCCTCGCGACGCTCTATGCCCTGAACAAGCTCAATGGCGATTCGGAACTGATCGTGATGAGTGCCGCCGGCATGCCCCCGCAGCGCCTGATGCGGCCGTTTCTCGCGCTCGGCGCCTTCGTGTGCGTCCTCGTGGGCATGATCACCATTTACATCATGCCGGCGAGCTTCCAGGAACTGCGCAACCTCGTGACCAAGATCCGGGCCGATTTCGTCGCCACCATGGCGAAGGAGGGCCAGTTCATCACCCTCGATAACGGCATCACGTTCCATTACCGGGAGCGATCCGGCGACGCGCTCCTGGGAATCTTCATGGAAGATCAGCGGGATAAGAACAAGGTCGTGGTCTATCTCGCGGAGCGTGGCCAGACGGTCGAATCCAACGGGCAGGCCTATCTGGTCCTCGAACAGGGCAGTGTCCAGCGCAAGGAACCGGACAGCAAGGACAGCTCCATCGTGGCGTTCGACCGTTACGCGGTCGACCTCTCGGCCTTCAACCAGGATGGCGGCGAGATCGTCTACAAGCCGCGCGAACGCGGGACGACGCAACTGCTGTTCCCCAACAAGAACGATGCCTTCTACAAGTTTCAGGAGGGCCGCTTCCGCGCCGAGCTGCACGACCGGCTGTCGTCCTGGCTGTATCCCCTGGCCATGATGGCGATCGCGTTCGCGGCTCTCGGTGACCCCCGTACGACCCGGCAGGGGCGCGGCGTCGCGATGGCTGCGGCGGTGGTCGCCGTGGTGGTCCTCCGCGTCGCCGGATTTGCCGCCTCGAGCGCCGTCGTCCGGACGCCGTGGGCTGCCATCGGCGTCTACGGAGCGCCGCTCCTCGCCATCGTGGTCTCGCTGATGCTGATCCTGCAGGGATCGGTCATCCGGAAAGCGCGCGCCCGGCTCGGGGCCTTGGGACGGGCGCTGCTGCCGTCCCGCATGTCCAGACCGCAGAAAGCCTGATCATGATCATCGGCGCGACCCTCGGCGGGTATTTCTCCCGGCAGTTTCTCAAGACAATTTTCCTTGTCTTCGCGACCGTTTTCTCGCTCGTCTACACGCTCGATTTCGTGGAGCTGATGCGGCGGGCCGGGGACGCGGAGAATGCGAGCGCCGGGCTGATGGCTCAGCTCGCCCTGTTCCGGACCCCCGTGATCGCCGAGCAGGTCATGCCGTTCGCGGTTCTGTTCGGCAGCATGGCGGCGCTCCTGCAACTCAGCCGGAAGCTCGAACTGGTGATCGCCCGGGCCGCCGGCGTATCGGCCTGGCAGTTCCTTCAGCCCGGTCTGTTCGTCGCCCTGATCATCGGGATCGCCTCGGTCGCGGTCTACAATCCGATCTCCGCCATGCTGAAGCAGCGTGCGGCGGACCTCGAAACGCGGATCTTTTCCCGCACCCTCCAGACCAGTGGGAAGCCCATCTGGCTCAGGCAGCGCAGCCTCGACGGGCAGGCCATTTTCAGGGCCGATGGGGCCATCAACGACACGACCACGATCACCGGCGTCACGGTCTATACCTTCACGAATGCGGGCGCTTTCACCCAGCGAATCGAAGCCCGGGAAGCCACCCTGCACCAGGGATTCTGGTCCCTCAAGAACGCCCGCATTCTCACCGCGACGGAGCCCCCGCAGGCCTTCGACCAATACGTGATCGCGTCGAATCTCGAGCCCTCGCAGGTTCGGCAGAGCTTCATCGAGCCGGACGCGGTACCCTTCTGGAATCTGAAGCAGACCATCGAGCAGTTGCAGAAGGCCGACCTCAACGCCAACGCCTACCGGTTGCACTACAACGTGCTCCTCGCCCGCCCCTTGCTGTTCATCGCCATGGTCCTGGTGGCCGCTTCCGTTTCATTAAGATTCTTTCGATTTGGCGGCGTGGCCATGATGGTTCTGGGTGGCGTGGCTGCCGGCTTCATGCTTTATGTCGCCACTGAGCTTATGGCGGAGCTTGGCGCCTCCGGGATCATCAGCTCGGCAGTCGCGGCGTGGCTTCCGGCTATCGTCGGAAGTTTGTTGGGTATACTTGCCTTGTTGTACCAAGAGGACGGCTGATGCGCCTCGCGGTGAAGGCTTTGCAAGGAGTAGGGATGGAACGGCTCGGGACAACGATCGCAACGTCTGCGATCGCGATGGCGCTTTTTTGCGCCGTCGGGTCATATCCTGTTCTATCCCAAGGCCTTAACCAGGCTCTCAGCGCCCAGGCGAAGCCCTCCACGGGCGAGGATCGGCTGCTCGTCGACGCCAAGGAAATCATCTACAACAACGACAAGAACACGATCGCGGCCTCCGGCGACGTGYAGCTCAATTATCAGGGCCGGTCCCTCCAGGCCGATCGGGTGATCTACGACCGGAACACCGGTCGGGTCTACGCCGAGGGCCACGCCAAGCTCACGGACGAAAAGGGCGCCGTTCTCAACGCCGACCGGTTCGAACTCACGGACGATTTCAAGAGCGGGTTTATCGATTCGCTGCGCCTAGTCCAGACCTCCGTCGATAACGGCCAAAGCGTCACCACCCGATTCTCCGCGCCACGCGCAGAGCGCTCCGCCGGGGAAACGACGACTTTCGAGCGCGGCACCTACACGGCCTGCGAACCCTGTAAGGACCACCCGGAGAAGCCGCCCCTCTGGCAGGTCAAGGCCGCCAAGATTATCCACAACGCAAGCGAGCAGACGATCTATTACGAAGACGCCACCATGGAGGTCTTCGGGGTGCCGGTCGCCTATCTGCCGTATTTCTGGACGCCGGACCCGACGGTCAAGCGCAAGACGGGCTTTCTCACTCCCAATGTGGTGATCTCGAATTCCCTCGGCTTCGGGGCCTCGATCCCATTCTTCTGGGCGATCGCGCCGAATTACGACCTGACCCTCAATCCCACTTTCCTCACCCGCCAAGGGGTGTTGGGCGAGGTCGAGTGGCGTCATCGGCTTGAAACCGGCGTTTACAACGTCCGCGCCGCCGGCATCATTCAGGGCGACAGCAGCGCCTTTCTGAAATCGCCCTACGGCGCCGGCGACCGGGACAACCGGGGCTCGCTCGAATCCACCGGCCTTTTCTATCTGAACGAGCGATGGAAATGGGGTTGGGACGTCGCGCTTCTATCGGATAAGTGGTTCCTGCAGAATTATCGCATCAAGAGCGAAAGTCTCGCGTCCCTCTACATCAAGGAATCGATCTCGACCCTGTATCTGCAAGGTCACGGTGACAGATCCTTCTTCGACGTCCGGGGCTATTATTTCCAGGGCCTGTCGACGACCGACTGGCAAAAGCAGCAGCCGATCGTCCACCCGGTGCTGGACTACAACAAACGGATCACGCCCGCCTCCATTGGCGGCGAGCTCGCGATCGACGTGAATGTGACCAGCCTGTCGCGCCAGGCGGCACAATTCGAGCAGATCCCGATCCAGAACAGATCGCTGTTCGGATTGTACGGGACATGCTCGGTCTTCGATCCCAGCCAATGCCTTGTCCGCGGCGTGAGTGGAACGACATCGCGCGTGTCAGCCAACGTTTCCTGGCGCCGCGAATTCATCGATCCCGTCGGCCAGGTCTGGACACCCTTCGCCTTCCTGAAGGGCGATGTCTACGGGATGTCCCCCGACCTGACGGGCTACCAGAACAGCGAATTGACGAACTTCATCAAGGGCGACGACGAGATCGATTTCAGGGGAATGCCGGGCATCGGGCTCGAATACCGCTTCCCGTTCGTGGGAACGCTCGGCACCTCAGGCACCCAGACCATCGAGCCGATCGCGCAGATCATCGCGCGTCCCAACGAAACGCTGATCGGCAAGGTCCCCAACGAAGATGCGCAAAGCCTCGTATTCGAGGACACGTCGCTTTTCGAATGGAACAAGTTCACCGGCTATGACCGCAGCGAAGGTGGCGTCCGGGCGAATGTAGGCGTGCAATATACGGTGACGGGCGCGGACGACTTCTATGCCAATGTGCTGTTCGGCCAATCCTATCAGGTGGCAGGCCGCAACTCGTTTACTCAGCCCGATCTCGTGCATGCCGGCCTCGATTCCGGTCTTGATTCCGGAAGCTCCGATTATGTGGGCCGGTTCCAGATCTCGCCGAATGCGAATTTCTCGTTCGTGACGCGTGGGCGGTTCGATCAGAACCATTTCGGCCTGAACCGATTTGAGACCGGCGTTTCGATGAACTTCGCGCCCTACCTCCCGGTCAGCACGTCTCTGACCTATGCGCGATACGCTGCGCAGCCCGAGATCGGCTTCAGCCGCCCGCGTGAGGGCCTGTTCGTCTCGGCACGGTGGAACGTCACGCCGAACTGGTACGTGTCCGGATCGGTTCTGCTCGACCTCGACCGGTATCTCCTCGCCCGCGAAACCTATGTGACGCAATACGCCGCCAATCCCGCGACAGCGGTCTACAACAGCCAGAACAAAGCCTATCTGGCGGGTATGAGCCTCGGGATCGGTTACGTCGACGAGTGCACGACCTTCTCCGTCAGCTACTCTGTCTCACCCCGCGATATCGCCGTCACTTCGGGCGAGAAGGACAGGAACCAGACCGTCATGCTCCGCCTCGAACTCCGGACGCTCGGCGAGGTCGGCCTCAATCAGCAGATCGGCGATACGGCTTCCGCCTCGGAAGGCGTTGCCGCCCAGTGATGCGCGACAGGCGCGGCCCTCTCCTGCTGCTAACACAAGGCGATCCGGCCGGGATCGGGCCGGAACTCACCCTCAAGGCCTGGATGGAGAGGCTCGATGTAGGCGTTCCGCCCTTCGCGGTTCTCACCGACCCGGCCTATCTCGGCCGCATTGCCCGCGCGTTCGGCTGGAACGTCCCGATCAAGATCGTCACGGTGGATGAAGCGGCCGCGGCTTTCAGCCAGGCCCTGCCGATAATTCCGCTCTCTCGCCGGGTCAAGGCGGAGCCCGGCAAAGCCGATCCCGCCAGCGCCGCCTCGGTCATCGAATCCATCGAGACGGCGGTCCGGCTGGTCACGGAGGGGCGGGCCGACGCTCTCGTCACCAATCCGATCTCGAAGCACGTCCTCTACGAGGCGGGTTTCGCGCATCCCGGCCACACCGAATTCCTGGCGGCCCTCACCGGCCCCGTCGCCGGGCAGCCCGTGCATCCCGTGATGATGCTCTGGAGCGAGGACCTCGCCGTGGTGCCGGTCACCGTCCACATTCCTCTGTCCCAGGTGCCGACATCGCTGACCACCGACCTGATCGTCCGCACGGGACGCATCGTGGCCCGCGAATTGACGGAGCGGTTCCGGATTCCAAAACCCCGCCTCGCGATCTCGGGATTGAACCCCCATGCGGGAGAGGCCGGCGCCATGGGCACGGAAGACAATGCCATCATCGCACCGGCGGTCGCTATGCTGCGCGCCGAGGGGATCAACGCGGTCGGCCCCCTTCCGGCCGACACCATGTTCCATGCCCGGGCCCGAAAACAATACGATGCCGCGCTGGCGATGTATCACGATCAGGCCCTGATCCCGATCAAGACACTGGCGTTCGACGAGGGGGTGAACATCACCCTCGGTCTGCCCTTCGTGCGGACGTCGCCCGACCATGGCACCGCCTTCGACATTGCCGGCAAGGGCGTGGCGCGTCCCGACAGCCTGATCGCCGCCATGAAGCTCGCGGCGCGCCTGACCCGGCAGCAGGAGCCATGAGCCAGATCGACGACCTCCCTCCCTTGCGCGACGTGGTCCGCACGCACGGCCTTCTGGCCAGGAAATCGCTCGGACAGAACTTCCTCTTCGACCTCAACCTGACCAGCCGGATCGCCCGGTCGGCAGGAAATCTCGCCGACACGACGGTCATTGAAGTCGGACCAGGTCCCGGTGGGCTGACCCGCGCGATCCTGGCGGCGGGCGCCCGCAAGGTCATCGCCATCGAACGCGATGCGCGCTGCCTTCCGGCCCTTGCGGAAATCGCCGCGCATTACCCCGGTCGGCTTGAGGTGGTGGAAGCCGATGCGCTGGAGTTCAATCCGCTTCCGCTGGTGGGCAACGATCCCGTGCGGATCATCTCCAACCTGCCCTATAATGTCGGCACCGCTTTGCTGACCGGCTGGATCGCCACGCCCGCCTGGCCTCCGTGGTGGCTTTCGCTGACCCTGATGTTCCAGCGGGAAGTGGCCGAGCGGATCGTGGCGGACGAGAGCGACCCCAAGGATTACGGTCGCCTCGGCGTCCTCTGCGGCTGGCGGACGGAGGCGCGCATCCTGTTCGACGTGCCGCCCTCCGCCTTCGTGCCGCCCCCGAAGATCACCTCGAGCGTCGTTCACCTGACGCCTCGCGACGCGCCCCTTCCCTGTCGGCTCGGCGCGCTCGAGGCGGTGACGCGCGCGGCGTTCGGACAGCGGCGGAAGATGCTGCGCCAGAGCCTGAAACCCATTGCGCCCCAACCGACGGCGCTGATCGCCGAAGCAGGCTTGCTCGAGACGAGCCGCGCCGAAGAGATCCCGGTCGCAGGGTTCGTGGCCCTGGCCAATGCGTGGGACCGCATTGCTCGATGAATTCATTCGCCGTCGCGTCTTCCCTCCCCCTTGCGGCGAGGGAAAACGCGCCCGGAATGACACCCGATTCTATTCGACCCGCGCGGACAACAATTCCTCTACGAACGTTCCCATGCCGATCTGGCGCTCGCGCTTGAGGCGCTCGGCGGCCAGGATGGCTTTCAGGTCGCCGAAGGTGCGGTCCAGGTCATCGTTGACCAGCACGTAATCGTAGGATTCCCACTGGGCGATCTCGTCCCGGGCGTTCCGCAGCCGGCGCGCAATCACGTCGGGCACGTCTTCCGCCCGTCTTTCGAGCCGCGCTTTCAACTCCTCCATCGAGGGCGGGAGGATGAAGACGCTCACCACGTCGGCGCGCATCTTCTCTACGATCTGCTTGGTGCCCTGCCAGTCGATGTCGAACATGACGTCTTCGCCCCGCGCAAGAGCCTGTTCGACCGGCTTGCGAGGGGTGCCGTAATAATTGCCGTGAACCTGCGCCCATTCGAGGAGATCGCCGCGATCGCGCATCTCCTCGAAATCGGGAACGCTGTCGGTGAAATTGTAATGGACGCCGTTGATCTCGGACGGACGCTTCTGCCGGGTCGTCACGGAGATCGAGAGGCGGATGCCGCGATCTTCCCGCACCAGATTGCGCGTCAGGGTGGATTTCCCCGCACCGGACGGCGACGACAGGATCAGGAGCAGACCGCGCCGCTTCAGGGGCATCATTTTGAACTCCATCACTCGACGTTCTGAACCTGCTCGCGGAATTGCTCGATAACCGCCTTGAGTTCAAGCCCGATCCGCGACAGCGACACGTCATTGGCCTTTGCACACAGGGTATTGGCCTCGCGGCCGAACTCCTGCGCCAGAAAGTCCAGCCTGCGGCCGATCGAACCGCCCTCGTCGAGGAGGCCGCGGGCTGCTTCCACATGGGCGCGCAGCCGGTCGAGTTCCTCGCGGATATCGGCGCGCGCGGCGATCAGGACCGCCTCCTGATGAAGCCGGTCGGAATCGAGCGCCGCCTTGCCGTCGAACAATTGCGCGATCTGGGCCTCGAGCCGCGCGCGGATCGCTTCGGGACGACGGGCCGGCGCTGCCTCGGCATCCTCGACGAGCGATGCGACGAGCGTGAGTTGCTGCCGCAGGACACCGGAAAGTGCCTTACCCTCACGGGAACGTGCCTCCTGGAGCGCTGCGACGAGCGGTCCTACGGCCGCCTTGAGGGCGGGCGCGAGTTCGGGATCCTGCGAGGGGTCGACCGCCCCCTCGTCCAACTCGACCACGCCCCGGATGGACAAGAGGCCGTCCAGCGAGGCGGGCCTGATCGTCGAGGGCAAGTCCAGAGCCGCGACAGCTTCGATGAGCGAGTTCAGCGAATCCGTGTTGACACGGAGTTTCGCCACCGAGGACGTCTTGCTGACGGTCAGGTTCAGTTGACCCTGGCCCCGCGTCAACGCCTTCAGGATGGCGTTGCGGGCATCTTCGCCGACCGCGTCGAGGCCGGGTGGCGTGCGCACGCGAATTTCGAGCCCACGACCGTTCACGGTCTTGATCTCCCATGCCCATTGATAGGGGCCGGTGATCCCGGTCTCGCGGGCGAAACCGGTCATGCTCGCAATCGACATGCGGGGAACCTCAAACGGTTTGAATGGAGGGCGCGACCATAATCCGCCCGTGGGCCGCTCACAAGGAGGGCACCGGGAAACCGCGATCCGTCAACCGGGCGATCAGGGCTGCTTCAGGGCGGGGACGTTCTTGGGCGTGTTGAGATCGAAGGTCTTGTTCTTCAACGGGTCTTTTTCGGTGCCCTCGCTGGCGTCGAACCCACGCGGCCGGCCCCCGCGCAAGGGGGCGTCCTGCGCCAGCGTCCCGGCGGGCGTGAGCTGGGTGCGGGTATCCGCATCCGGATTGATCCGGTCGACATCGTTCTGGTCCGGCGTCGCCTTCGACTTTTCGAGTTGCCGCCAGCGCGCCACGTTACGCTGGTGTTGATCGTAGTTCTCCGCGAAGGCGTGCCCGCCCGAGCCGTCGGCGACGAAATAAAGGTCCTTGGTGCGCGACGGGTTGGCGACCGCTTCGAGCGCGGCGCGGCCGGGATTGGCGATCGGACCGGGCGGCAGGCCTTCGATCACGTAGGTGTTGTAGGGCGTCGCCGTCTCGATCTCGCTGCGCATGATGCCCCGGCCCAGGGTGCCCTTCCCGCCCACTAGGCCATACACGATGGTGGGGTCCGATTGCAGCTTCATGCGCTTCATGAGGCGGTTGATGAAGACCCCTGCCACGCGGGTGCGCTCGTCGGCGCGGCCGGTCTCCTTCTCGACCACGGAGGCGAGGATGACCAGTTCCTGGGCCGTCTTCACCGGAAGCTCCGGCGAGCGGCGCTGCCATATCTGCGCCAGGACCTGCCGATGGGCCGCCTGCATGGCGTTGATGATCTGCTGGCGCGTCATGCCGCGCTCGAACTTGTAAGTGTCGGGCAGCAGTGTGCCCTCGCGGGGCGTTTCCGCCACCTCTCCGGTGAGAATCTCGTTGTCGAACAGGCGCGCCATGATCTGTTCGCTGGTCAGGCCCTCCGGGATGGTGATCGAATGGAGGATCGCCTTGCCTTCCACGAGGGTGTCGATGGCCGTCTCGATGCTGGTTCCGGCCTTGAACTGGAATTCGCCGGCCTTCAATTGACCGCGTCGACGATTGAAGAGCGCATAGGCCTCGAACAGCAGCGGCTGGGTGATCACCCCCTCGCGCTTCAGGATGTCGGCGATTTCGCCGGTGCCGGTATTGCGCGGGATCACCACCACCTTGTCGGCCGTCAACGGACCGCTGGCGGTCACCTCGCGCTCCATCACGCTGAAGCCGAAAACCAGGAGCACGGCGATGGCGACGAACAGCGTCAGGAGACCGCTCGCGACGGACAGCATCCCTCCCCGTTTCCGGCGGTGCCGGGGCGGCGGCGGCGGCGCCGCCATGGGCTTGATGGCCTCGCTCGGCGAACGGGGGGCCAGTCGCGGCTGCTGGTCGTCCTGCTGCGATTCAGGCGAGTTGAGGAGGGTGGGTTTTTTTCTGCCGAACATTACTACGCTTTTCTTGTGCCGGCATGGCGTCGCCGGCTGTTGAACACCCTAACGGGGATTATGGCGAAAAGCCGTAGCGTAGCTCTATCGGGCTCAAGTTACACGCCGGAAAACAAGCGACGCGTTGGTTCCGCCGAATCCGAAGGAGTTCGACAGGGCAACGTTCACCTCTTTGCGCTTCGCGCGGTGCGGCACGAGGTCGATCGGCGTCTCGACGGACGGGTTGTCGAGATTGAGGGTCGGCGGCACCATGCCGTCGCGCATGGCGACGATGGAGAAGATCGCCTCGACGGCGCCGGCCGCCCCCAGAAGATGCCCGACAGCGGATTTGGTGGACGACATGGTCAGTTTGCCGGCGGCATTGCCGACCACCCGTTCGACCGCCTTCAGCTCGAGCTCGTCTCCGAGCGGCGTCGATGTGCCGTGGGCGTTGACGTAATCGATCTCCGACGGCGAAATTCCAGCGCGCTTGATCGCGGCGGACATGCACCGGAAGGCGCCGTCGCCATCCTCGGCCGGGGACGTGATGTGGAACGCGTCGCCGGAGAGGCCATAGCCGATCACCTCGGCGTAGATCTTCGCGCCGCGCGCCCTGGCGTGCTCGTATTCCTCCAGCACCACGACGCCGGCGCCCTCGCCCATGACGAAGCCGTCCCGGTCCTTGTCGTAGGGCCGCGAGGCGCGGGTCGGATCGTTGTTGTAATTCGTCGAGAGGGCGCGGCAGGCGGCGAACCCTGYGATCGACAGGCGGTTGATGGGCGATTCGGTGCCGCCGGCGACCATCACCTCGGCATCGCCCAGCGCGATCAGCCGCGCCGCATCGCCGATGGCGTGGGAGCCGGTGGAGCAGGCCGTCACGACGGAATTGTTGGGGCCCTTAAGCCCGTGCTCGATGGATACGTAGCCGCCCGCGAGATTGATCAGGCGGCCCGGAATGAAGAACGGCGAGATCCGGCGCGGGCCGCGCTCGATCAGCGTCGCCGAAGCCTCGTAAATGCCGCCGATGCCGCCGATGCCGGAGCCGATCAGCACGCCCGAGGCGCATTGATCCTCGTAGGTCGTCGGCTTCCAGCCGGCATCGTCGAGCGCCTGGGTCGCCGCCGCCATCGCGTAGACGATGAACGGATCGACCTTGCGCTGCTCCTTGGGCTCCATCCACTGATCGGCGTTGAACGTGCCGCCCGTGCCGTCGCCAACGGGAATCTGGCAGGCGATCTGGCAGGCAAGGTCATCGATCTGAAATCCCTCGATGCGGTTCGCGCCGCTCTTGCCTTCGAGGATGTTTGACCATGTCTGCTCGACCCCGCAACCCAGCGGAGTGACCATGCCGAGACCCGTAACGACGACCCGCCTCATGCTGATTCCTGATCTCTGGATCGCAATCCGTGTTCCCGGACGTCCGGGATGCGTCGTCGGCGATCAATTCAAACAGTTCTGAGCATGCCTGCGAAAAGTTGACGGACCTTTCGCCAAGCGACATGCCCTGGCGTAATGGATGCGCGAGCCTCCGCGCCGGCTGGCGATCGCAGCCTCGGCGAAGGACTCCAGACGAAAATCGGGCGCCGAACGAGAACGGTCCGGCGCCCGAAGCGTGATTACGCCGCGTTCTTCTCGAGAAACTTGATGGCGTCGCCGACCGTCACGATGGTCTCGGCGGCGTCGTCGGGGATCTCGACATTGAATTCTTCTTCGAACGCCATGACGAGCTCGACGGTATCAAGGCTGTCCGCGCCCAGGTCATCGATGAAGTTCGCATTGTCGACCACCTTGTCGGCCTCGACACCCAGGTGTTCGACAACGATCTTCTTCACGCGATCAGCGACGTCACTCATCGTTTTTTCCTCAGTGGCTGCCGCCTCAGGATATGGGCGGTCTAGAAATGGAAACTCAGATCAGCTGCTCAGCCGATAAACGCTGGAACGACTGCCTTGTGTCGTGCAAAGCCGCATTTTTCAGCGCCGGTCAACCCCTCCGACCCGAACAGGTCCATGATTAACACAAGCTTGTCGGCTCTGGCGAGAGGCGGAAAACGGATCAGGAGGCGATTCCGATCATCCCTCCAACCTCTTCTAAAACATCGCCATTCCGCCGTTGACGTGCAGCGTCTGGCCGGTCACGTAGGCGGCTTCGGAGGAGCTGAGATAAACCACCGAGGCGGCGATTTCATCGCCCTCGCCGAGCCGCGCCATGGGAATCGTCCCCAGGATACCTTCGCGCTGCTTGTCGTTGAGGGTGTCGGTCATGGGCGAGGCGATGAAGCCCGGAGCGACGCAATTGACCGTGATGTTGCGGCTGGCGACCTCGGCGCCGAGCGCCTTCGTCATGCCGACCAGGCCCGCTTTCGAGGCGGCATAATTGGCCTGTCCGGGATTGCCGGTGGCGCCCACCACCGAGCCGATATTGACGATGCGGCCATAGCGACGGCGCATCATGCCCTTCACCGCGGCGCGAGAGAGCCGGAACGCGGCGGTGAGATTGACGGCGATCACCGTATCCCATTCCTCGTCCTTCATGCGCATGAACAGGTTGTCGCGCGTAACGCCGGCATTGTTGACCAGGATGTCGAGGCCTTCCATCGCCGATTCGGCTGCCGGCACAAGGGCTTCCACCGAATCCTTGTCGCCGAGGTTGGCCTCCACCACGTGGACCCGCTCGCCGAGGGCGGCCGCGAGCTCGTCCAACGCGCTCCGCCTGGTTCCCGAGAGGGTCACGGTGGCGCCCTGGGCGTGGAGCGCACGGGCGATGGCGCCGCCGATGCCGCCGGTGGCTCCCGTAACGAGAGCCTTGCGGCCCGTGAGATCGAACATGGGGTTTGTCCTTATCCTTGCAGAGAGGCTTTGAAAGCCGCCACGTCGTCCGGCGTGCCGATGGCCGAGCCGGTGGCGGTGGGCGCGATGCGTTTCCCGAGTCCCGTCAGGACCTTGCCCGACCCGACCTCAGAAAACGATTCAACGCCCTGACCCGCCATGAAGGCAACGGATTCGCGCCAGCGGACGGTTCCCGTCACCTGCCGAACGAGCCCTTCGCGGATGGCATCCGGATCGCTCACCGGGCCGGCCGTCACGTTTGAGACCAGGGGTACGATCGGGGCCTTGACCGAGACGCCAGCCAGCGCCTCCCGCATGGCGTCGGCCGCCGGCTGCATCAGCGCGCAATGGAAAGGCGCCGAGACGGTCAGCATCACGGCGCGCTTGGCGCCCTTTTCCTGCGCAATCACGATGGCGCGTTCAACCGCGGCCTTGTGGCCCGAGACCACCACCTGTGCGCCGCCATTGTCGTTGGCCGCATCGCAGACCTCGCCTCTAGCCGCCGCGCGGGCGACTTCCACGGCGGCGTCGAATTCCAGCCCGATGAGGGCCGCCATGGCGCCCTGCCCGACCGGGACGGCGCCCTGCATGGCATTGCCGCGAATCCGCAACAGGCGGGCCGTATCGGCGATGGACAGGCTGCCAGCGGCGGCGAGAGCCGAATATTCGCCCAGCGAATGGCCGGCGACGAAAGCCGCGTGTTTCTTGAGATCGAGCCCCGCTTCCGCCTGCAGCACCCGGAAGGCCGCAAGGCTGACCGCCATCAGGGCCGGCTGGGTGTTGGCCGTCAGCGTGAGTTCGTCGAGGGGTCCATCCCACATGATGGCCGAGAGCTTCTGCGAGAGAGCATCATCGACCTCGTCGAACACGGCCCTTGCCTGCGGAAAGGCCTCGGCGAGGGCTTTGCCCATCCCGACGGCCTGGCTGCCCTGTCCCGGAAATACGAATGCGCGCTTCATGAACGGCCGCCTCTCTTCGATTGATCGAGGCGGGACTCGCATCGGGAGACGGATGAGTCAAGATTACGACCCGCTGCTCCCGCACTTGCCGTGTTCATAGATACGTGCAGCGGCGCTGCTGCGGCGGGGATCTCCCTGACGGAAATCCGTGAGACGAGTCACGACCCAGACGATGACCGCCACCAAGCCAATCACGAGTAGGAAAAACCAGCCTGCCGTCATGTTCCTCTCCTTAGGTAAGGAACGCATCCTAACAGCGGGATTTCAGGCCTCGGTGCCATAACGCACCTGCGGGAACCCGGTAGTGACTTRAGATTGAGGATTGGCACGGGTGTCCCCTCCCCGTTGCGGGGAGGGGTTAGGGGTGGGGGTCGTAAAGTCGGAGCGCGCGCTCGCGCGAAAAACACGAGGCTGCTACTGTGTTCTCTGGTCATGCAGCTCAACCGGTCATGCCACCCCCACCCTCAATCCCTCCCCGCAAGGGGGAGGGAGGAGAGCGAGCCAAACTGAGTCACTACCAATACCCTCTTTCTCTTGTCATCGCGCCCTATCCGGTGTAATCACCCCTGCTTCCGATATTCCTTGAACCACGAAAAGGAGCCGCTTCATGGCTCGTGTGACCGTCGAAGATTGCATCGACAAGGTCGACAACCGGTTTGAGCTCGTGCTGCTCGCCAGCCACCGCGCCCGCCTCATTTCCTCGGGTTCGCCGCTCACCGTCGATCGCGACCGGGACAAGAACCCGGTCGTCGCCCTGCGCGAGATCGCCGATGAGACGATCGCGCCGGACGATCTGAAAGAGCAGCTCATCCACTCGATGCAGAAATACGTCGAGGTCGACGAGCCCGAGGCCGAGACCGTTCCGCTCCTTGGCAACACGGCTGCTGCGGCGACCGCTCGCAACGACAGCGATACGGACGTCACCTTCGACCGCATGAGCGAGGAAGACCTCCTTCGCGGCCTCGAAGGCCTCGTCCCCCCGAGCTCCAGCGCGGACGACGACGAGCGCGAATAAGCGCCGCGACTTCAGTGTTTCTAGAAAAGCCCGGCGCGATGCCGGGCTTTTTTGCATTCCGGACCTGCGCGGCCCAGAGAAATCTTGCGGTTTCGCCCCGTTCCACAATATCCTTTTAACTTCAGCCCGTTAAAAGCCCGAAAAGGAGATTGCGGCCGGATGATGCGCCAGTACGAACTTGTCGAGCGGGTGAAGCGCTATAACCCCTTGACCGACGAGGCGCTTCTCAACCGCGCTTATGTGTATGCCATGATGGCCCATGGCAACCAGAAGCGGGCTTCCGGCGACCTGTTCTTCGGCCATCCCCTCGAAGTCGCCGCCATCCTCACCGACCTGAAGCTCGACGATGCCACCATCGCGGCGGCGGTGCTGCACGACACGGTCGAGGACACGCAGGCGACGCTGGAGGAGATCAACAAGTCCTTCGGCCCCCAGATCGGCGCCCTCGTGGACGGGCTCACCAAGATCAAGCGGCTCGATCTCGTTTCGAAACGGGCCGCACAGGGCGAGAATTTCCGCAAGCTGCTGCTCGCCATCGCCGACGACGTGCGGGTTCTGCTCGTCAAGCTCGCCGACCGCCTGCACAACATGCGCACCCTGCAATTCATGCCGCCCGAGAAACGGCAGCGGATCGCCGAGGAGACCCTGGACATCTACGCGCCGCTCGCCGGCCGGATGGGCATCCAGGAAATGCGCGAGGAGCTGGAGGAACTGGCCTTCCAGAACATCGACCCAGAGGCATATGGGGCGATCAACCGCCACCTCCAGGAAGTCACCGCCAAAAGCGAAAAGCTGGTCGAGGAGATCGAGCAGACCCTGACGGCGAAACTGAAGGCGCAAGGTATCAACGCCGAGGTATCCGGCCGCCAGAAGCGGCCCTATTCGATCTGGCGCAAGATGGAGCGCAAGTCTGTCTCGTTCGAGCAGCTTTCGGACATTTTCGGGTTCCGGGTGATCGTCGAGACGGTGGACGAATGCTACCGGGCGCTCGGCGTCGTCCATACGAGCTGGCCGATGATCCCGGGCCGCTACAAGGACTATATCTCGACCCCGAAGCAGAACGATTACCGTTCGCTGCACACCACCGTCATCGGGCCGAGCCGGCAGCGGGTCGAATTGCAGATCCGAACCGTCGCGATGGAAGAGGTGGCGGAATACGGCGTGGCCGCCCATGCCCTCTACAAGGAGGGCGTCAACGACAATTCGCGCCTTGCCGTGGAAAGCCGCGCCTATCAATGGCTTCGGCGCACCATCGATCTTCTGGCCGAAGGCGACAACCCGGAGGAGTTTCTCGAGCATACCAAGCTCGAACTGTTCCACGATCAGGTCTTCTGCTTCACCCCCAAGGCCCGCCTCATCGCGCTCCCGCGCGGCGCGACGCCCATCGACTTCGCCTATGCGGTGCATACCGATGTCGGCAACACGGCGGTGGGCTGCAAGATCAACGGGCGCATGTCGCCGCTGCTGACCGAATTGCAGAACGGCGACGAGGTGGAGATCATCCGCGCCGAGGGCCAGACGCCGCCCGCCGCGTGGGAATCGCTCGTCGTGACCGGCAAGGCCCGGGCCTCGATCCGGCGCGCGACCCGGGCCGCCGTGCGCCAGCAATATACCGGCCTCGGCACGCAGATCCTGGAGCGGGCCTTCGAGCGGGCCAACCGGGCCTATTCGCACGAGAAGCTCAAAGGCGCCCTGCCCCGGCTGGCGCGGCTTTCCATCGAGGATGTGCTGGCGGCGGTGGGACGCGGCGAGATGTTCTCCGGCGACGTGGTTCGCGCCGTCTATCCCGATTACAAGGAAGACCGCCGCGCCGGCGGGCCGGATGCTGGAAAAGTCGGTGCCGCCGAGCTTGCGCCGCGCCCGAACGGCGCCGGCGAAACGGTCACCGACGGCATCCCCATCCGCGGCCTCAGCGACAACCTGACGGTGCGGTTCGCGCCGGACGGCGGCGCCGTCCCGGGCGACCGGATCGTCGGGATCCTCACCCCCGGCGAAGGGGTGACGATCTACCCGATCCAGTCGGCCTCCCTCGCGGATTTCGACAACGAACCGGACCGCTGGATCGACGTGCGATGGGATTTCGAGGCGGAGCCGCAGCGCTACCCCGCCCGCATCAAGCTGCAATCCATCAACGAGCCCGGCTCGCTGGCCCAGATCACGCAGGTCATCGCCGATCACGAAGGCAATATCGACAACGTCACCATGAAGCGCCGGACTCAGGATTTCACCGACGTCACCATCGATCTCGGCGTCTGGGATCTCAAGCACCTCAACGCCATCATCGCGGAACTGCGCGCCAAGCGCACCGTCAGCCGCGTCGACCGCATCACCGGATAGAAAACCCCCAATGAGCAGCAAGCCCCGCATCGCCATCATCATGGATGAGAACACCCAGGTGGATGGCACTCGCTACGAGGTCAGCAAGGCCTATTTCCTGGCAATCCACCGCGCGGGTGGCCTGCCCTTCGGCATTCCCTATTTTGCCGACCTCGTGGACACCGTCATCGACGAGTTCGACGGTTTCGTCAGCGTCGGCGGCCGCATCAATTTTCCGACCGCCTGGTATGTGGACGGGGACGAGTCCAAATTTCCCCACTCGGATCGCCTCGACGTCGACCGCGCGCTCATGAGCGGCTTCCTCGACCGGGACAAGCCCGTTCTGGGCATCTGCAACGGGATGCAGATGCTGGCTTGCCTGAATGGCTGCCGCATGGTGTCGGATGTGCGCGCGCTTCGCCCCGACATCCTCCAGCATGACGAGCGCGGCGTGCTTCACCCCGCTTCGATCAAGGCCGGCACGGCTTTGTCCCGCATCGTCGGCGTGTCGGAGATCGACGTGAACACGCATCACCGCGAAGCGATCGTGCACATCTCCGACAAAGTGGTGGCGAGCGCCTTCGCGCCCGACGGCACGATCGAGGCCATCGAAGTGCCGGCGCATCGCTTCGCGCTCGGCCTGCAATGGCACCCGGAGGCCTTCGCCAGCACGGACAATCC
>NZ_JBFUHH010000036.1:0-37160 GCF_056402495.1 Microvirga sp. P4_A5
GGTCACTCCTACGCTGCGATTCAGCAGGTTGTAAGGGACGTGGCGGCCTCCGGAATCGCCGTGGGTGTCGTCGAGCACAACGTGGCGTTCGTGCGCGACCTCTGCGACGAAGGTGTGTTCATGTTCTCCGGCAAGATACTGGCGCGAGGGTCTGTTCAGGATCTCATCGCCGACAAGCAGCTCACCGAACTCTACTTTGGAACCTAGCGGAGCTGATCATGCTACAGACTCATGCCATCACCGCTCGCTATGGTGCGCTGACAGCGATTCACGATATCGACCTGACCTTCGCGCCGGGTAGTCGCGTCGGCATTTTCGGCCATAACGGCGCAGGCAAGACCACCCTGCTCAAATGCCTCGTCGGTGCCGTGAGCCCTGCTGTCGGAAGCGTCGAATATGATGGAGAGCCGTTGCCTGCGGACGTGCCAGCCAACGTGCGCAACGGTCTCGCATTCGTCCCCCAGGGGCACAACGTGTTCCCGAACCTCTCTGTCGAGCAGAACCTGAAAATTTCGGGCCTGCTCTTCGACAAGGATTTCGTGCACAAAATCTACGAGATCTTCCCGGTGCTCAATGAGCGGCGCGCCCAACGGGCGGGATCGCTCTCAGGCGGGGAACAGCAGATGCTGGCCCTCGGCATGGCGCTGATGACACGGCCGAAATGGCTCCTCCTGGATGAGCCGTCGACAGGTCTTGCACCAGTCATCGTCAGAAACGTCATGAAGCGTCTGATCGAAATTAACCAGGGCTTCGGGACAGGCCTCATCATCGTCGAACAGAATGTCCCGGCAACTCTCAAGATCGTAGAGCGCGCCATCATCCTGAAGGCGGGCGGCGTGGTGTTTGATGGCACAGCCGAGGAACTCTCAGCGAACAAGGATCTGTGGAAATGGTTCTAAATCCATCCGTGCCAGAACCGGCCGCCGCACAGCGTCTCGCCGCCGCAGAATGCCTGCGGGCGTTGTGCCAGTGGGCCGTCTCGGCGTCCAAACTGCCACTTCCTGAGCCTGTCCGACGTCGCGCTGCTCTCGTGCTTTGCGATGATCTCGCGGCCATAGCGGCTGCATCGGTCGAGCCGCAGGTCATGCGCGCGCAGGAGATTTTGTTGGCTCCGGGTGGCAGGTTTGAGGCGACGGTGTTCAGCGCGGGTCGTTCGAGAGGGACGCGCGAGCAGGCTGCATCGGCCAACGGCATCGCGATCACCTGGGCGGAACTCGATGAGGGGTATCGGGCTCTTCCTTGCCATGCAGGAGCTTATGTATTGCCCGCACTTCTGGCCGAAGCCGAGAGCACGGATCATTCCATCACCGACGTGCTGCGGGCGCTTGCCATCGGCTACGAGATCACCGCACGCATCGCGAAATCGTATCCTTTCCACCGTTTGAGCATTCACCCACACGCGGCGTTCAATGCGATTGGCGCCGCGGCCGGATTGGCTATCCTGCGCGGCTACGAAGTCGATCTATTCGTCGGCACGATTACGGCGGCCTCCACCCTCGTCAATGCGGGGCCTTTCAACCACGCCATTGAAGGCGCCCTCGTGCGGAACGTCTGGACCTGTCTTGGCGCCAGCGCCGGCTTTCGCGCTGCGGATTTTGCGCCGCTAGGGGTCGCAGGCCTTCCCGGCGCGCTGCATGATGTTTTTGTCGATGGGTTTGGGTGCATGCCTCATCCCGATGAGCTGAGTACCAACCTGGGCGGCACTTGGTCGATCGAGGGCGGCTACCACAAGATTTATGCCTGCTGCCAATACACTCACTCGGCCGTACAGGCCTCGATCGCTCTCGGCGACGAACTCAAGCAACGTGCGGGTCGAACCCTCGAGCGGATTCGGGTCGAAACCCATGCTCGCGGCATGGCCCTCAATATTCAATCTCCGTCGACCGTCCTCGCGGGCAAGTTTTCGATGCCACACGCGGTGGCAACTGTCGCCGTGCATGGCGACGCGGAGCCTCGATCATTCGATGCGGCTAGCCTCGACAACCCCGAAGTTGCAAGACTGCGGGCCGCGGTCGAGTTGGTCCCTCATCCCGCGGTGGGTGAATGGCCGAATGATCGTCCTGCCATCGTGCATTGGCACTTGGATGATGGCAGCGAATTGTGCGCCTCCGTTGAAAGTGCAAGAGGCGGATCGGACCAGCCTTTCGAGGAGTGGGAATTGCTGGCCAAATTCGATCGGCTGCTCACGCCCGTTTTTCCCAGTGCCGGTCCGGAGATCGAGGCATTGGTTGGAGGGACGATCGATGCGAGCGCCCGCTGGTCTAACTTCGTGGCGCGTTTGACTGTGTGAGAGAATTCTGATGTCCGAAGAACTCGATGTGCTCATTATTGGCGCCGGCGCAGGTGGGCTTGCGGCGGCCATCGCCGCGCACGACGCAGGCGCGTCCGTCGCCATCGTCGAAAAACTTGACCGTCCCGGAGGGAATTCAGCCCTCTCGACGGGCTCCGTTCCGGCAGCAGCCAGCCGGTTCCAGAAGGAGGCGGGAATCGATGACAGCGTCGATCGCTTCTATGACGATCTCATGGCTATCTCGGGCGGATCGGACAGTCCTGGTCTTGTCCGCCGGCTTGTAGATACCTCTGCCGAAACCGTCGAATGGTTGATCGATGACGTGGGAGCACGTCTCGTTTTCATTTCCGCGTACAAGCATATCGGTCATTCGCGTCCGCGACTTCACGCACCACCGTCACGTAGAGGGCGTGACCTGGTGGACGATCTCGTGGCGGCGGTGGAACGGCGCGGTGTTCCCATCGCGGTCGGCAATTCGGTGGTCTCGCTTTTGTTGGACGGCGACACGCTCGTCGGCGCGAGGGTGAGTTCCGGACAGGGGGAAATCTCGGATTTCCACGCGCGCAAGGTCATCCTCGCCGTGAATGGTTTCGCGGCCAATCCCGAACTGGTCGCCCGTTTTTGCCCCGAGGCCGCGGGGGCCACGTATTTTGGTGCGCTCGGCTCTACGGGCGAAGCTGTTTCCTGGGGCGAAGCGATGGGCGCCGATCTCGGCAATATGGGCTCCTACCAAGGGTATGCGGCCGTGGCCGATCCTCATGGCAGCATTCTCTCCTGGACCACGATCGAGAAAGGCGGCTTGCTGCTCAACGGGGACGGCAAACGTTTTGGTAACGAATCCCGCGGTTATTCCGGCTACGCGCCCGAGGTTTTGGCCCAGGGCGGTCCCTGTTACGCTTTGTTCGATCAACGAATCTTCGACATCGCCAGCGCGGAAGAGGAATTCGTCGAATTATGGGAATTTGGCGGCCTGAAACGCGGCGACACACCTGAGGCCGCGCTCGCGTCCTATGAGATCGATATCGCCAATGTGACGCCGACACTTGACGCTTACCAGGCCAGCGCACGAAGCGAATGCGCGGATGTGTTCGGGCGCGCAGATTTCGGCATCGCTCCGCTGTCGGGACCTTTCTATGCCTGTCGCGTGGTAGCGGGTCTCTTCCACACGCAAGGCGGACTCAAGGTCGACGATGACGGCCGCGTCCTGACGAAATCGGGCGGCGTGATCGCAAATCTCTTTGCCGTCGGCGGCGCGGCCGCAGGCCTCTCAGGCCGTACCGGTGCTTCCGGCTATGCATCGGGAAATGGTCTTCTTTCGGCAATCGCGCTCGGACGCCTCGCCGGGATAGCGGCAGCTCGCGAGACCGCATCCCCATGACGCTCTCACAAACGCTCGCGCGTACCCTTCTGCAGGCCGATAGGCCTCCTGTCCCTGCGGACGTTCTGCAACTTGCGAAACTGCATATTCTCGACGCGCTCGGTGTGGGGCTTGCAGCCTCGCGCGGGCCGGCCGGCAGCGTCTATCACGGAGCTTTGACACGCCTGCAGTCGCAAGGGGCCGCCAGCGTCATCGGCCGCCGACAGACCGCAGCGCCCGCGGACGCAGCCTTGGCGAACGGCGGCTTGATTCATGCCCTTGAATTCGACGATACCCATATGGGCTCCATCGTTCACGGCAGCGCCGTCCTCCTTCCCGCGGCCTTGGCCAGCGCTCAGGCCAATCACTCTTCGGGGGAGGCTTTGCTGACAGCCTATATCGATGGGTGGGAGTCGCTGGTTCGGATTGGTCGGGCTGCACCGGGGGCGTTCCAGAAGCAGGGTTTTCAGATCACCGTGACGGCGGGTGTCTTCGCCGCCGCGCAGATCGCCTGTCGGTTGATGAACGCGACAGTGGACGACACCGTCGCGGCGTTCGGGATCGCGCTCAGCCAATCATCGGGCGTATTTGAATTCCTGACCAACGGATCGACGGTCAAATCGTTTCATGCGGGCTGGGCAGCACATGGAGGCCTGATCGCCGCGGTTCTGGCGGTCAGCGGCATCACAGGCCCCACTACATCTTTCGAAGGGCAGCACGGTCTGTTCAAAAAATTCGCCGATTCGCCTGCGGCATCGGAACGTTTCAGGACAGAGATTGCGACCCGCGACAGCGTTTGGCATCTCAGGGACGCCGCATTCAAATTCTATCCCTGCTGTCACTACATTCATCCCTTCCTGACCGCCATCGAGCAGCTTGAGGCGAAGTCTATTCGAGCCCAAGACATCGAAGAGCTGACTTGTTTCGTGCCACAAGGGGCCGCGCCCATCATCTGCGATGACTGGAACAGGCGGCTGGCCCCCCAATCCGCGCATGAGATGCGATACAGCCTGCCGATCGTTATCGCGCTTCGACTGATCGACGGCGCCATCAATCTCCAGGCCTTTGACAACCCGGCCAGTGAAGCCGTGCAAACCTTTGCCCGGAAGATCAAATGGCAGCCTCTGGAGAATGACTCATTCCCGGATCGCTTCGAGGCAATGATCGTTGCAAAACTCTCCGATGGATCCCGTCATGGGATCGAGATCGACGACGTGCGCGGAGGGCCCCGGTACCCGGCAACCCCGGACAGCGTGTTGAATAAATTTCGCACCAACACCAGCGATCGCGACAGCGACGCTGTCGAGAAGCTCGTCGAGATCGTCATGACACTCGAGAGTCAGACGATGCCTGCACTCGGCGCCGCATTGATGGCGCTCGAAGTCTGAAATTTGAATCAGAGAAGGACATGACGATGTCGAGCTACGATTTGGTCGTCAAAGGTGGCGAGGTGCTTCTGCCCGGAATGGAGCCGATCAGGGCGGACATTGCCATAAGGGATGGGAAGATCGCCGCCATCCTCACAGCAGGCAGTGACGTCGAGAGCACTGACACCGTCGATGCATCGGGTCGGCTGGTCATGCCGGGAATTCTCGACGTGCACCTTCACCTCGGGCATGGCGCGGATATTTCACGGCCGCGCGTGGCTGAGGACGCAGCAAGCGAGACCGGGGCCGCTGCGGCGGGTGGGGTGACCACAATCATTCCCTATCTCATGGGCACAACGGCCTATGAGAACGGGCTGTGGGATGAGGTTCGCTCGGTGACGGAAGCCGGCACCCGAGTCGATTTCGGCTATCATTTCATCATCGCGACGGAAGACCAACTGGCCGGCGTGCCAAAATACGCTTCAGATTATGGCGTTCCGACGTTCAAGCTTTTCATGAACAACCGGGGCGGTGAAGGAAAGCGTCTCGGCCTCCCTGATATCGATGACGGCTTCATGTACCGGCTTTTCGAAGCGGCCGCCGCACATGGCGGAATGGTCTGTCCTCACCCTGAGAATATCGAAGTGTCGTGGGTTCTTCGGGACAAACTCAAAGCGAGCGACCCCGAAGGTAAGGGTGGCCTGCCAACGTGGAACGCGTCGCGCCCGCCTTTCGTGGAAGCGGACGCCGTGCAACGCGCAGCACTCCTCTCCAAGGCAACGGCGTCTCGCCTCTATGTGGTCCACACCTCGTCGGAGCAGGCATTGCAGGCGGCTCTCCTCTATCGCGAAACCGACCCCCATCTCTACATCGAGACGTGTCCGCACTATCTGACGCATGACGAGAAGTGGGACGGAGGTGACCTCGGAAAGATCAACCCGCCTCTTCGCGCCGCCTCCGATCGCGACGCCTTATGGAGCGCGCTCGAAGACGGCTTAGTCGACACGATTGCGACCGACCACGTCCATCGTGAAAGTGCCTCGAAGAAGGGCGGAATTTGGAATGCTTCTCCGGGGACGCCGGGGATGGAAACGATGCTTCCGGTCATGCTGTCTGAAGGATACCACAAGCGTGGGATCAGCCTCGCGGCACTTGCGCGTGTCCTCTGCGAGAATCCGGCCCGCATTATGGGTCTTCCGCAAAAAGGACAGATCGCGATCGGAAAGGATGCGGACCTGGCGATCGTCGACCTGAACGCGGAATGGACACCACGCCGCGAGGATGTCTACAGCAACGCAGGTTATTCCATCTACGAGGGGTGGACGCTGAAAGGCAAAGTCACGGATACTTTCGTGCGAGGTCGTCCGGTGTTTCGTGATGGCCGGCTCGTGGAGAACGCAGTCGGCACGGGCAAGTTTTTGAAACGGGCTCTCTCGACGAGCTAGGTGTCAAAGGGTGAGACAGCGCCGCCGCTGACAATACCGTAGGTCGGAAGTTCGATTTACCGGGATCGCCAGTGTTTTTGAAGGGTTCAGAGCCCGCGATTGCAACCGGGTTACAATTCCCAAATCGACACAAGAGCTACGGAAAAACTACCTAGCCGTTACGGCTGAGCTTGCTTATGCTTCCCTTGGGGAATGTGGGCATGCGATTCCGACGGGGACACAGACACGATCGCTGGCGCCTTCCGGCGCCGCGGCAAGCCAGAAAAATGGCCGGGATTGCGGTGATCGGCTGTGTGATGTTCGCCGTTTTCGCCGTCACTGACGGCAATTTCGATTGGCACCGCTACACCTCGATCGTCGGGTTTATCGTTATCGCCTGTGTGGGAAGTTGGGCGGTCTCTGCGCTTTCTGCGACCGCTTTCCAAACCCGCCGACGTCTCGCGCACGGGCGTAACGCCGGGCGTCGGACCCGTCCTTGGGATTGGCGCACGGGCGACAAGGTGGTTCGGTTGCCCGAGCGTGGCGCCGGAGATGCAGCCGGCCGTGTGTTACCTTCGTTGCGCACGCTGGCCGRCGCAATTGCAATTGGCGCGATGGGCAGCTTCTTCGTCTTCAGCTTGCAGTCCGGTCCTGGCGATGCCGGGTCCGGCGGTGAGGTTGCGCGCCTCGGAAGGGACGTCGGGGAGGCAGCATCCCAAGCAGCCATCGGGAAGGCTGGCGGCGGCCGATACTCACTTTGCAGCGCAATCATTCAGCGCTCATGCGTCATCGACGGCGATACGATTCGCCACGGCTGGACCAAGATTCGGATCGCGGACATCGACACGCCCGAGATCTCCGAACCTAAATGCGCGTCCGAGGCAGCACTAGGGCATCGCGCCAAGGAGCGGCTTTTGGAACTGCTGAATGTCGGACCCTTCGAGATTGTCCATCCGGGAGGGCGCGACGAGGATGTCTATGGCAGAAAGCTTCGGGTCCTTACGCGCGACGGCAGGTCCCTAGGCAGGATCCTCGTCGACGAGGGTCTTGCCCGCCGCTGGACAGGGTCTCGGAGGAGCTGGTGCGCTTGAGTGCTCCACCCGACGCGTAGATTGGTTGTGTGTCAGCTATCCTTTGAAAACGAAATCCAGTCGGATCTCGATCGTAAGGCCAAACCCGTAGGTCGGAAGTTCGAGTCCTCCCGGGATCGCCAGCGTCTTTGTGGGCAGAGGGAAGGGCACTGAGCCCTCCTCGTCCCAAGTTCAGTTGATCGCGCCCCAGCTACGGGCGTGGCCCGACCAGGCCGAACATCGCACCCTGCGGATCCTGTCCGACGATGATGAAGCTCCCGCCGGGAACCTCCGCGGGTCCGTAGTGGATTGCCGCGCCTCGCTCTGAGGCCGCCTTGTTGGCCGCGTCGATATCCCCGACTCCGAAGTAGAAATTCCAACTCGGGGACGGACCGTCTACCGGCCTCGTCATCATTGCGCCCAGTCTCTCGCCGTGGTGCGTGATGAACTGGTAAACGCCCATCTCCCCCATCGGCATCGCGTCGCCCTTCTCCCAGCCAAACTGGCTGCTGTAGAAGGCAAGCGCCGCCTCTTGATCGCTGGTGGCAAGCTCGTTCCAATTGCAATGCCCGACCTTCATGGGCGCGAAGGAGGTGCTCGTTCCCTCACTTGCTCCCCGCATCACATAGAACAGGACGCCTTGCGGATCGGCGAGCATGGCGAAACGGCCGACGCCGGGAATGTCAGTGGGGGGAACATGCTGCCTGCCGCCCGCCTCGACGATGCGACGTGTCGTAGCGTCCACGTCGTCGACGCCGATATATCCAAGCCAGCAAGGGCTCATTCCCGCTGCTGCGGCGTCATGGGGGATCGTCATCAATCCGGCGACATCCGAATCGTGTGCGCTGAAGATGCGATACCCCTGTGTCGATCCCTCGAAGGATTTCGACCTCCATCCGAGGACTGCAGCGTAGAATTCGGCGGCAGCGTCCACATCGGACGTCAAGAGTTCGTACCAAACGAAATCGCCGTGCTGATTTGGCATGTCTGGCTCCTCGTGTACCAAGATCCCCCAAACGCAATCTGCCGGTGGACGCTCTCACGCGGGGTCGAGAGTCATCTTATAGGTTGCCACCTGCGGAAATCTCAAGCGGCTTGCCGCCCGGGTCTCGTAGAGAACCATCTAAAACGGCCGCCGTCACGAAATTGGGCAAGAAGCCGGCTCCGCTAACTCCTATTTGCCAAAAAAAGGTCGAGAAAAGTATGGCGGCGGCCGCCAGCGACGAGGCCAACCGACCTCGACCCTTGCTACCACCGCGGCTCGCATTTCATGCGAGCAACGACACGCTTTTTCGACTGGTTTCTCTCGAATTTTTGTGATTGGCGACAGCCGTCCGAGCGACGACTAAGAAGAAAATCGTGAAGGGGACGCCAAAGGCTTCTCTGCCCTTACTCCTTCGGCGTACCTATCCACCTGCACGGAAACGTGCGTCAATAAGCACAGCATTGTGGGACATGCGCCATCAAGGGTAGAGCCGTGGACATTCGCAAATGCGTTGCCGAGGCCATCGGCACTTTCTGGCTCACCTTTGCAGGCTGCGGCAGCGCAGTCATTGCGGCCAGCTTCCCGGAGGTCGGCATCGGCTTGCTTGGCGTCTCGCTCGCCTTCGGCCTGACGGTTCTCACCATGGCGTACGCGATCGGCCACATCTCGGGCTGTCATCTCAACCCGGCGGTGACGATCGGCCTCGCCGCCGGCGGACGCTTTCCGATGAAGGATGTCATTCCCTATGTGGTGGCGCAGGTCGTCGGTGCCGTGATCGCCGCTGCGATCCTCTACGCCATCGCCAGTGGAGCGCCCGGCTTCGACCTCGCGAAAGGCTTTGCGGCCAACGGCTACGGCGAGCATTCACCCGGCAAGTACAGCTTGTTCTCGGGCCTGCTGGCCGAGATCGTCCTCACTATGATGTTCCTTTTCATCATCATGGGATCGACGCATGGCAAAGCGCCGGTGGGCTTCGCACCTCTGGCGATCGGYCTCGGGCTGACCCTCATCCATCTTGTCGGCATTCCGATCACCAACACGTCGGTCAATCCTGCCCGTAGCACCGGCCCGGCACTGTTCGTCGGCGGATGGGCATTGGCGCAGCTTTGGATGTTCTGGCTCGCACCGCTCGTCGGCGGCGTTCTCGGTGGAATCCTCTATCGCTGGCTGAGTGAAGAGCCCTCGGCCCCGATCACCGGGACCGAACCCTCACGCGACCTTCCACCGACACGGCCTGCGAGGTGAGACCCCGTATTGTCTTGGATCAGTTAAGTCCGAAAGTGGAAACAAACTGAACTCTGGGGAATGTCCTACGTTACCCTTGCTGTATTGCCTCAACGTAAGGAACATCGACATGGGTCGCGGATTTCCATCAATGACTGCCCTGCTTGGCCTCCTGGCCGTGGCAGGTTTCCAGAACAGGGACAAAATCGCCGAGATGTTGAGGGGAGCAGGTGCAGGCAACCCTGGCGCTCCCGGCCAAGGTGACCAGCAGGGTGGCCTCGGCGGTCTCCTTGGCGGCTTGGGCGGCGGTGGTCTCGGTACCCCAGGCCAGGGTGGTCAGCAGTCTGGCCTTGGCGGGCTTCTCGGAAGCCTTGGTGGTGGCGGGGTTGGAGGTTTACTTGGCGGCGGGCTCGGCGAGTTAGTCGAATCGTTCAAGCAGCACGGCCAAGGGGAAGTCGCGGAGTCTTGGATCGGCACAGGACCTAACAAGCAGATCGATTCCAGTCAGCTCGAACAAGCCATCGGTCCTGACGTGCTGGCAACCTTGTCCCAGCAGACCGGATTGTCGCGAGAGGAACTTCTGTCGAGACTCTCGACGACCCTTCCTGAAGCGGTCGACAAGTTCACCCCCGACGGACGTCTTCCCTCTGGGACCGATGTTTAGCCGCGTTACCAACTCAGGAGAAGTTCAGTGGGATTGTTCAGTTTTATCAAGGATGCCGGCGCAAAACTGTTCGGAGGCTCCGCGCAGGCCGCGACGCCAGATGCGCTCAAGAAGACGGTAGAGGGGCATGGCTTCGATGCCAGCAAACTCAACATCGACGTGCAAGGAGACAAGGTGAAGCTGTCCGGGCAGGCGATGAGCCAGGAAGAGGCTGAGAAGCTCATCCTGTCGCTCGGCAACACTTACGGCGTGGCCGAGGTGGACACGAGCGAACTCAAGGTCGAGAAACCGTCAGCGCAGTCGACGATGTACACGGTGCAGAAGGGCGATACGCTTTGGGCGATCGCCGAGAAACATTATGGAAAAGGCAAGGGAGCCAAGCACACCGAAATTGTGAAGGCCAACTCACCGCCGGTTAAAGACCCGGACATGATTCAGCCGGGATGGGTGCTGCGCATTCCACCGCTGTCTTGAAGAAGCACATGCAAGCGACCGGAGTTGTCCAATGCGCACCTTGCTGCTGATCGCCTTGTCGATGACGGTCGCGGGATGCGTGGCCTCTTCTCCCCCTCAACCGGTCATGCAGGATCGTCCTGCGACTGCCACGGGGACCAAGCGCATCGTGCGAGATGACACTGGCCGTTACATCCTGCCGGATGGGACTCGGGTCGCCGGAGATCGGTCCGGCGGCTTCACTCTTCCCAATGGCGCTTACGTCTCGCCCGACGGCGCAGGGGGACTTCTCCTGCCAAACGGCACACGATGTGTTTCTGACGGCGCAATGGGATTTTTGTGCCCTTGAGAACTCAACCGGGCGCGCCGCGCGGGTTCCGTCCGGGCGGGCGCAATTGCCGGGATGGAGAAAGTGCCCGGGCGAGATAGCGAGTTAATGCCTTGGGGTTTTAGCGAGCAGCGCGATGTCCCTAGCGTTGGCGACGTCGCGCCGATTTTTTATTGATCCAGACGGCTCCTTGCATGGTCGTCCACGTGGATAGAACCAGAAATTCGCGCCAAGTGCCGTCGGGCGCGGGGAGGCGCTTCACGTCGTAGTCGAATGTAGGGAAGTAATCGTCGGTATCAGATGTCCCACTGATGCCAGGAATCGCCTGAGCAATGGGAATGCTAACTCGTTTCGTGCCGGCCCACGGGTACAACAAACCGTCGAACGGCCCTCCGACGCATTCATAGATCTTTTCGCGCATTGTCGCGCCGTCCCCTCGATGTGGGTGCCACGAAGCTGGCTATGGATCGGCTATGATCGCTCGCAGGCCCGTAGTGCTCCCAATTTAGTTCATGGATCAAGTTCCATCGCTTACGATATCCGGACCTTTATTTGGGTTCATCAGCATCGGCGGGGATAACCACATTCGGGACGCCTCGTGATCCGCGTCATCGTCCCGGCTACTCCGCCAAGAAACTTGCAAAGGCGTCCTTGTAGTCAGGGTGCCAGCGGGACAGGGCAGGACGGTTCTGGATGATGTCCTCGGTGCTCCATCGGATGCGTTTCTCGTCCACCTCCCTGGGCGTCTCATTGTCGGGGCACAGGATGTAGAAGTCTCCCCGCGCCATGGCCGAGAGCATGAAATCGATGACCTGCTCAGGTTCCCATGCGCCGGCAGGTTTCTGGGCGACGCCAGCCGCCTTCGTGAGTCCGGTATAGACGAAGCCCGGGATCAGCAGATGAGCCGTGACGCAGCAGTCGGCCTTGTTGCGCAACTCGTGGGCCAGCGCTTCCGTCACCACCCTTACACCGGCCTTGGACACATTGTAGGCCGTGTTTCCTGGCGGGGTGGTGATCCCCTGCTTCGATCCCGTGTTGATGATGGCGCAGGAGATCCCTTGATCCGCCATGGCGGGCGCAAAAATCTGGGTGCCGTTGATCACGCCCCAGAGATTGGTGTCGAGGATTGCTTCCCATTGCCGAGGGTCACCGAAGAGCTGGCCTCCACCGTCGGTGCCGGCATTATTCATCAGAAGCGCGATCTCGCCGAAGGCCCCGAAGGCCTGATCCTTGAGTCGCTGAACATCCTCTCGTCGACCAACATCAGTAGCAACGGACATGACATGGTCCGGACTTTCAGCCGCGTCCGCAACAAGCGCGGCGCTGCGGCGCAACGACTCGCCTTCCAGATCCGCGAGGCAGACTTTCATTCCGAGCCCCGCAAGGTGTTGGGCCGCTGCGAAGCCGATGCCGCTTGCAGCGCCGGTGATGACGGCTCCTCGACCACGGGCAATTGCCGGATGCTGGTCCATAGCGACTTCCTCTGAGTGGACGAGAGAAGCAGGGGTATCTAGCTCCCCTACTTCATCCGGCAATGACTCTTGGAGTTGCGGCCGGGTGTTTCGCTGGTTGCGACCCCGACAATGGACGAACCATCGGGAGCGCGCGCAGGTCTAGCCTTGATCACCGGGTGGCCGATACGCAATCGAAGACGCCTTCTGCAGAGCTGCGAGCGTCTCCTCAACGGTAAGCAGGACGGTCGTCTGAAACGAGCTCAACGCCCCACCGGCACCGATCGCAATCGCGGTGGCGGCCATCGAGACGTTATCCGGAGCCTCCCAGAGGTTGTAGGCGTCGTGATCGCCGAAGGCATACCAGAACCCGTGCATTTTTCCGCCCACAGCCTCGATGTATTCCTTGGCTGCCACGCGGCGGTCCTCAGGGTTCTTGATGAGCTTCGCCCAGGTTGCCGGTGTGTAACTGAAGCGGGTCAGGTATAGGGGCATCGTCGGTTCCTCTCTCCCGCGCTCGGACAGAACCAATACTAGCATTGGAGGGCGTGATTGAACGGGACCTCATCCCTTGTAGTCACGAGGGGGTAAGAGGGCCTTCGCCGGCCCCGGATGGATCACGATTCAACGCATAAGCGACGGCCTCCTTTGCGTCATCCAGATCGGGCGCATCGATGTACCGGTAGCGCGCTTGCACGAGGCCGAAAACGCCGAACGCGAAGAGGCCGATGGCGGCAAGCCCGAGAAGCGCGGCACCGAATGGTTGCTGCCGCAGGGCCTGAAGGGCGCCACCAAGGCCATGGACCTCGGAGGAGGCGCTCCGGAAAGCCGCGAGGATCAGAAAACCGCCGATCATCGCAAAGACGAGGCCACGGGCCGCGAAACCCAGTCGTCCAAGCGGAACCACCCATTGTCGGGTATCGGGCGGCAGGGCCAAATGCGCCGCGACATTGCCGCGCCAGGCTTTCCACGCGAACACCGCCCCGACGCCGACGATGGCTAAACCGATGAAGCCAACGAGCCAACGGCCGAAGGGCTGAACGAGGAGCCACGCAGTCCAATCCTGCGCTGCGCGATCGTCGCCTGCTCCACCGCCGCCGGCCCAACCCAGAGCCAACCCCAGGGCCGAAACCGCAAGTCCCGCATAGATGCCGCCGCTGATCAGACGCGCGCCGCGGATGACCAGCCCCTTCGGATCGGCGCCATGGCGGTCTGCGTTCGTCAAGGCTTCGACGACACGCCAGGCACAGAATCCCAACAGGCCCAGACCGATCAACGTGAGCCAGACCTTGCCGAACGGTTGCGACAGGAGGGATTGAAGGGCGCTGCGGCTGCCGCCCGTCTGTCCCCCTGAGCCGATGGCCGCCAGCAGGGCGAGGCCGCCGACGAGCCCGTAGACCACGCCCCGTGCGCCGTAGCCTGCGCGCGCCAGGATCTCCAGAGGATTGCGGCTGACGCTAGGCATTTGCAGAGGCTCCGTGTTGCCACCGGTGAACCGCCGAGCGTGATCGATGTTCCGTGCCGGCGACTTGGGGCTAGTCCAGCCCCACCCGTCGGGCGGCCTCGCGAAACAGTCGTTCGCCCTCCGGCGCGAAGTGCATCGCGGTCAGGAAGTCGCCGATGCCGTATCGGGGGAGAGATTCGTGGATCGTTGCAAGATACCGCCGCGCCTCGTCGAGACGATCGGCGAGCGCCAGCGACAACGCGGCGATCGCCAGGATCTGCGCATGGGCGTTGGGACGGGCGGCGGCCTTCACGCCCCATTCGGCGGCCTCGTCGAAACGGCCGAGGCGCACCAGCGCCATGGCGCGCGCGCCCAGCATGCCGAAGAGCAGCGGATCGAAGGGGCTGAGGCGCTGCGAACGCTCCGAGGATGAAATGGCCGAATGCGCGTCGCCCGCCTGCGATTGCACGAAAGCGAGCGTGTAATGGCCTTGCGCGAAATTCGGACTGAGTTCGACTGATTGCTCCAACTCGGCGATGGATTGATCCTGACGCCCGCGCAGCCAGAGCGCCCGGCCCATGGACCAATGCGCGGCCGGATCGCGGTCATCGATCATGAGGCTATGTCCGGCGGCTTCGAAAGCGCGGTCGATTTCCGGGCGGCGTTGCGACCAGCCCTGGAATGCGTTCTGAAAATGCGTGAAGGACAGGCCCGCATAAGCCCGCGCGAAAGTCGGGTCGAGCTGCACGGCCTTTTCGAAAAAATGCCTCGCCTGTTCGTTGTCGTATCGGTTGAACCGATACATGTGCCACAGGCCGCGATGATGGGCTTCCCACGCGTCGAGCGAATTCGGCGGCCGCAGGATGGCGCGGTCGCGCTCCACCGTCTCGATCTCGTTTGCGATGGAGGCGACGATGCGGTTGCCGATCTCGTCGAGGACGAAGAATGTCCGGTCGAGTTTCTGCGTGAAAATTTCCGCCCAGACGATGCGGGCGGTTCGCGTCTCCGAGAGTTCGACCATCACGGTCAGGTCCTTGCCCTGACGCCGCACGGTTCCGCCGACGACGTAGTCCACATTCAACGTCCGGCCGGCCTCTTCGGGCCCGATGCGGCGCTCGTGCATTGCAAACACCGTTCCTTGCGCGATCACAAAGAGACTGCGAAGTTTGGCGAGCCGCGTGATCACGTCATCGGCGAGGGCATCGGCAATTCCGCCCCGCGCTCCGGCGGCACCCGACCGGTCGAGAAAGGGCATCACCGCGATGGAGCCGCGCCGGGGCTCCCTTCCGGAGACGGCGTCACGATGGTCTTCCGCAGCCACTATCGGAGAAACGGCTCGGGTCGCCTCTATCGGATGCGCCTTGGCCGAGCGCCAGGCGTCGCGGAGGGGCGTGGCGTCGAGGCCTTCGGCTTCGAACAACCGAACGCTTGCCGTCAGATGGTCTTCGCCCTCGCGGATCTGGCCGCGTCTCGCGAGCCTTGCCAGCAGTCGTTCGTGCACGCGACGGTCGAACGGAACAAGTTCGAGCCATTTTTCGAGATGATCGAGCGCGCGATCGTCGGGAGCGCGCGTGGCGAGCTGCTCCAGCACGGCCGCGTGACAGCTTCGGAACCGGCGGCGCTGGGTGGCGAGCCAAGCGTCGAACAGGGGAGTGCGGTCGATTTCGAGACCGTCCAGAAACTCGCCGGTAAACAGGGTCGCAAGCGCTTCCAATCGGTCCGTCGTCAGCGTGTCGATGCCGTCCTGCTGCGCGCGGACGATCTCGATGGCGTCGACGAGACAATCGGTGAGGTTGAGGCCGACATTGTCCGACTGGCTGTCGACCCTGCGCCGCCCCGGCTGGTCGATAAGGCTGCGGATCTTGCTCAGGCACCACCGAAGCTCTCCGCGGGGATCGTTGGGGATGTCCCACAGAAGGTCGCAGAGCCGGCTTCGGGCGACGGGGTGCGGCGCAAGGCACAGATACGCTAACAAGGCCTGGACTTTGCGCGAGGCCGGGAGGGCCAAGGTCTCGTCGCCCCGACTGAGCGTGAGCGGCCCGAGGAGGCGCAAGCGAAGAACCGGAGACAGATCGCGTCCGGCAGACCCTTCCGATTCCACGGGCGTTTCCATGGTTGCTCCCACGCCGACCTCCACGAGCGGGCGCTACGGTGCACATCGTGTTCGCGGCGCGTGGCGTCCGATTCAGCCGCGCGCAACGCGACAGCATAGCAGAATTAGCGAATCAGGGAGAGCGAGCATGACAACCGTGAATGCGACGATCCAGACACGTCCGCCGGAAACCGTTGACCTCCAGGCGATCAAGACCCGTCAGCAGGGGGCCTGGTCATCGGGCGATTACGCGATCATCGGCACGACACTGCAAATCGTGGGAGAGGAATTGTGCGAGGCCTTGGACCTGCGATCCGGACAGAAGGTGCTCGACGTTGCGGCCGGCAACGGCAATGTCAGCCTTGCGGCCGCACGGCGGTGGTGCGACGTGGTCGCGACCGACTACGTGCCGGCGCTTCTGGATCGCGCCCGTGAACGCGCCGCGGCCGAACGGCTCAACATCGCGTTCCACGAGGCGGATGCCGAAGCTCTGCCGTTCTCGGACGAAAGCTTCGACGTGGTGGTGTCGACATTCGGCGTCATGTTCACCCCCGACCAGGAGCAGGCGGCCGCCGAACTGGTGCGCGTTTGCAAGCCTGGGGGCAAGATCGGCCTGGCGAACTGGACCCCCGAGGGTTTTGTCGGCCAGTTGTTCAAGACGATCGGCAAGCACGTCCCGCCGCCTGCCGGCGCCCGGTCTCCGGCTCTGTGGGGCACACGGGCGAGACTGGCCGAGCTGTTCGAGCCTCATGCGGCGTCGATCCGAGCCCAGCCGCGGAATTTCGTGTTCCGGTACCGTTCGCCGGAACATTGGCTGGAGACCTTCAAGTCTTATTACGGGCCGGYGCTGAAGGCCTTCGCGGCACTCCAGCCGGCGCAGCAGGCGGTGCTCGATCAGGAGCTTATGGAGCTCATCGAGCGGTTCAACCGCTCCGGTGACCCTTCCATGGTGGTGCCGAGCGAATATCTGGAGGTCGTGATCACGCGCCGCTGAGGCGGGCTTAATCGAAATATTGCCCCGGCCTCGATGCTGATGCCGGGGCAATGCCGTTTGCAAACCGTCGCTCCAAGGAGGGTGTTCCGGTGCTTGATCTCGGGTTGTGCGAGGACAGATTCGCCCGTCCCGAGGGGTGTGATGGCTTGGTTCCGCTCTCCCTCAGGGTCTGCCGAAAAGACTCCGGTTGACTCTCCAGAGCTGCGAGAACAAAATAAGAACATCATCAATGAGAGCGGTTGGCAAGGTCCCATGCGTGCCGGGCAGAAGGACGTTTTTGCCGCTTTGCGGCAGGAAATAGGGCGGCTGGATGGAAGGTTTCGCCCGCACCTGAACGCGCCTTTCGGTCTTCCCGAGGTGGATTACAGGCTGCCGGGAGGCGGGTTGGCGCTGGGGGCCCTGCACGACATTACCGAAGGCGGACCCGCGGCGGAATTTTCCGGTTCGGCCACGCTTTTTACCGCCGGGATCGCCGCCCGGCTGAAAGGGCCTGTCTTGTGGTGTCTCAACCGGAGGGACCTGTTCGCACCGGGTCTCCTGAACGCGGGGCTGCACCCGGACCGGGTCATCTATGCCGAAACCTTTCGGGAGCGGGACATTCTGCCGGCCATGGAGGAGGGGTTGCGGGAGAAAGGTCTGGCGGCGGTGATCGGGGAAGTCACCCGGCTCGGGCTGACCGCCTCGCGCCGGCTTCAGCTGGCGGCCGAAGCCTCGGGGGTGCCGGCCTTCACCCTGCGCCGCTGGTGGAACGTTTCGGAGAAGGAGTTGACCGACCTGCCGAGCGCCGCCACCACCCGATGGCGCATTTCGCCCTTCATCTCCCATGCGCCGCCGGCGCCGGGCTTGACCCGTGCCCGCTGGCAGGTGGATCTTCTGCGCTGCCGCGGCGGCGAACCCCATTCCTGGATTCTCGAGGCCTGTGATGAGAAGGGTCGTCTCGCTCTACCTGCCGACCTGGCCGACCGACCGGATCAGGCGCCATGGCGGCACGCCGCTGCCGGGTGAGCCATTGGTTACGGTCGAAACCGAAGGGTCCCGGCGGCTGATCGGCGCCGTCGACCACAAGGCCCACGCGCTCGGTTTGCGAGTCGGTCAGACGGTGGCACAGGGTCAGGCGCTGGTGCCCAATCTCCATATCGTCCAAGCGATGCCGGATAAGGATGAGGCGGCCCTGGTCGAACTGGCGCGCTGGTGCATCGGCTATTCGCCGGTCGTGGCGCCTTGCCCGCCGGATGGAATCTGGATCGATATCGCGGGCTCGTCGGCTCTTTTCGGCGGCGAGGAAAAGCTCGTGGCCGATTTGTTTAGGCGGCTTGCCGCGCAGGGCATTCACGCTCGGGCGAGCGTGGCGGATGCGCCCGGTGCGGCCTGGGCCATGGCGCGATACGGCGATCGGAGCATCGTGCCGCCGGGGCAGAGCATGAAGGCGGTTGCCGATCTTCCCGTCGCGGCATTGCGTCTGCCGCATCAGGTCGTCGAAGGCCTGAACCGCCTGGGGATCGACCGCATCGGCCAGCTTGCCGCCATGCCGCGTGCGCCGATGGCGCGTCGGTTCGGCAGAGAGGTGGGCCTGCGTCTCGATCAGGCTCATGGTCACATGTTCGAGCCGTTGAATCCGATGGTGCCGAAGGAAACGCCCTCGCGCCGTCTGGTCTTTGCCGAACCCATCGGTCAACTCGACGATCTCAAGCATGTGCTCAACCGTTTGACCGTGTCTCTCTGCGCGGATCTTGCGCGACAGGATCTGGGCGTTCGCCGGCTCGATCTCATCTTTGAGCGCATCGATCGGCACAATGTGGCGCTGCGAATCGGAACAGCCCGGGCGACGCGGGAAGCCCGTCATCTGGCGAGGCTTTTCGACGAACGATTGCAGATGGTCGATCCGGGTTTCGGCATCGAAGCGGCGGTTCTTGTCGCCAGCAAGACCGAACCCATGAGCGCGCATCAGGTGGAGGCGCAGGATTTCAGAAGCGGCGATGTCACGGCCGTGGATCTGGGCCGTCTCGTGGATCGTCTCGGTGCTCGCCTCGGCCCGCGACGGATCTACAGATTGCAACCTGTCGAGAGTCACATTCCGGAACGCTCGGTGAAACGGGTTCCCGCTCTCGCGCCCGTCAGCGGAGAGACTTGGCCGGTCGCGCTGCCGCGTCCCTCGCGTCTTCTCAGGCATCCGGAACTCGTCACCGCCACCGCCTTGCTGCCCGATCATCCGCCGGCATTCTTCATCTGGCGGCGCGTGCGTCACCGCGTGATCAAGGCGGACGGGCCGGAGCGCATCGTCGGCGAATGGTGGCGAGGAGGCGAGGACGATTTCGCCTTGCGCGATTATTACCGCGTCGAGGATGAGAAGGGTGCGCGCTTCTGGCTTTTCCGCGATGCGCCCGCCGATCAATCGGCGCGCTGGTGGCTGCACGGAATTTTCGCATGAGATATGCGGAGCTGCAGGTCACGACGCATTATTCGTTTCTTCGCGGCGCATCGAGCCCGCGTGAATTGTTCGAGCAGGCGAAGCGTCTCGGCATCGGCGCGCTCGGCATTGTCGACCGCAATTCACTGGCGGGAATCGTCAAGGCCCATGATGCCGCGAAGGAGACGGGAATCCGTCTGGTAGTCGGCTGCAGGCTCGATCTGACGGACGGCACCTCCATCCTCGTCTACCCGACGGATCGTGCCGCCTATTCCCGCCTATGCCGGCTGCTCAGCCTCGGCAAAAGCAGGGCCGGCAAGGGTAAATGCGCCCTAGGCTGGGACGATGTGGCGATCTGGAACGAAGGGCTCATCGCGGTGCTTCTGGGTGATGACCCGGATGATACGCTTGTGGTCAATCTCCGGCGCTTGCGCGCTACATTCGGGGACCGGGCCTATATGGCGCTGATCCGACGGTTCGGTCCTAACGAACATCTGCGTCTCTGGCAGGTGGAGCAGGCCGCTCAAACGCAAAAAGTCGCGACGGTCGCGCTCGGTGACATCCTCTATCATCATCCCGATCGACGCATGCTGCAGGATGTGGTGTCCTGCATCCGCCAGGGCTGCACCATCGATGCCGCAGGCTTCCGTCTCGAACGGCATGCCGATCGTTTCCTGAAGGATGCGGGCGAAATGGTGCGCCTGTTCGAGCGTCATCCCGAAGCGGTTGCGCGCAGTGCCGAGATCGTGCGGCGCTGCCGCTTCTCGCTCGATGAACTGGCCTATCAGTATCCCTCCGAAACAGACGAAGGCGAAACCGCGCAGGAGAAACTCGAACGCCTCACCTGGGTGGGCGCCCGCAGCCGATATCCGGCAGGCGTTCCGCCGCGGGTGACGGCCCAGTTGCGGCATGAGTTGCGGTTGATCGAAACGCTTCGCTACGCACCGTATTTTCTCACCGTCCATGCCATCGTCAACTTTGCGCGCTCGCGTGACATCCTGTGTCAGGGGCGAGGGTCGGCGGCCAATTCCGCGGTGTGTTACGTGCTCTACATCACCTCTATCGATCCCGTCCGGTCGGAGCTTCTCTTCGAACGCTTCATCTCGCAGGAGCGCAACGAGCCGCCGGACATCGATGTGGATTTCGAGCATGACCGGCGCGAGGAAGTCATCCAATGGATCTACGACACCTATGGGCGGCAGCGCTCGGCCCTCACCGCCGTCGTCAGCTGTTACCGGGCGCGCGGCGCGGTGCGCGAGGTGGGAAAGGTGATGGGCGTTCCGGAGGATGTGACCGGCGCCCTTTCGGGCCTCGTCTGGGGCTGGAGCACCGAAGGGGTGAGCGAACGCGAGGTCAATGATCTCAACCTCAATCTCGAAGATCCACGATTGCGTCTGACCCTCGATCTCGCGCGTGCGCTGATCGGCGCGCCGCGTCACCTCTCGCAGCATCCCGGCGGCTTCGTGCTGACGCAGGATCGTCTCGACGATCTCGTGCCGATCGAGCCCGCCGCTATGGAGAACCGGCAGGTCATCGAATGGGACAAGAACGATATCGAGACGCTGAAATTCATGAAAGTCGATGTGTTGGGATTGGGCATGCTCGGCTGCATGAGGCGTGCCTTCGATCTGCTGCGTCATCACAAGGATATCGACCTCGGACTTGCATCGATCCCGCAGGAGGACCCGCCCACTTACGCGATGATCCGACGGGCCGACACGGTCGGCGTCTTCCAGATCGAAAGCCGCGCCCAGATGGCGATGCTGCCGCGCATGAAGCCTGCCACATTCTACGATCTCGTCATCGAGGTCGCGATCGTGCGGCCGGGGCCGATCCAGGGCGACATGGTGCATCCCTATATCCGGCGGCGCGAAGGCAGGGAAACCGTCTCCTACCCGACGCCGGAGCTCGAACGCGTGCTCGGCAAGACGCTCGGCGTGCCTCTCTTTCAGGAGCAGGCGATGCGGGTCGCCATCGAATGCGCGGGCTTCACGCCGTCCGAGGCGGACCAGTTGCGGCGCTCGATGGCGACCTTCAAGTTCAAGGGCGACGTCTCGAAATTCCAGCAGAAGCTCATCGATGGAATGCTGGGGCGTGGCTACGACCGCGAATTCGCCGAACGCATCTTCAAGCAGCTCGAGGGCTTCGGCTCCTACGGTTTTCCCGAGAGTCACGCGGCCTCGTTCGCACTGATCGCCTATGCGTCCTCGTGGACGAAATGCCATCATCCCGATGTGTTCTGCTGCGCGCTGTTGAATGCCCAGCCGATGGGTTTCTACGCGCCGGCGCAGCTGGTCCGCGATGCGCAGCAACACGGAGTCGAGATCAGGCCGGTCGACATCAACCACTCCCGATGGGATTGCACGCTCGAGCAAACGGAACGCGGACGCGGATTGGCGGTGCGGCTCGGCCTTCGCATGGCCAAAGGTCTGGCCAATGCGGAAGGCGCGGCCGTCGCGCTCACGCGCGGCGAGACGTCGTTCGAATCGGTCGAGGATATCTGGCGGCGCGCAGGCATTTCCGTATCGGCCCTCGAACGGCTCGCTGAGGCCGACGCTTTCGGCTCGATCGGGCTCAACCGGCGCGATGCGCTCTGGCAGATCAAGGGACTGGGCGATGTGCCGCTGCCGCTTTTCGCCGCCGCGGACGATCGCGATCGGCGCCTGCGGCCGGAATCGGACGAGCCGGAGGTGTCGCTCACGCCCATGACGCAGGGGCGCGAAGTCGTGGAGGATTACCGTTCCAAAGGGCTCACGCTGCGCCAACATCCGGTGACTTTTCTTAGGACGGATCTCGACGCGAGGCGGATATTGACCTGCGAGTCTCTCAAGACGGTGCGCGACGGCCAGCGGGTGACGGTGGCGGGCCTCGTGCTCGTGCGCCAGAAACCCGGCTCCGCCAAAGGCGTCATGTTCATCACCATCGAGGACGAGACCGACATCGCCAATCTCATCGTCTGGCCCTCCCACTTCGAGAAGCAGCGCCGCCTCATCCTGTCCGCCGGCATGCTGGCTTGCCGCGGACGCGTCCAGCGCGAAGGCGGGGTGATCCATGTGGTGAGCGAGCACATGATGGATTTGTCGGAAGCCCTGAAGACGGTCGGTGACCGAACCGAGCCGTTCCCTCTCACCCATGGTCGGGGCGACGAGGCCAAGCGTGGCGGCGGGCCGGATTCCCGCGACGGTCTGGGGCGAAAGCCTCGCGAAATCTACATTCCGGACCTCAGGCTTGGCAGCGGGATCAAGATCAAGACCCGCGATTTTCGCTGAAGGTTGGATTCGGGCCGGGCATCCGCCAGAATAGGGCGATGAACGCACGCGACCTTCAACAGATTTCCGCCTGGGTGATCCAGTCCGGTCTTGCCGGGGCGTCGGAAACGGCGCTGCTGAACGGGTTTTGCGAAAAATGCCATGACGCAGGCGTCAATCTGTCCCGGGGCATGGCCATCATCGACACGCTGCATCCCACCTATGAGGGCCGCGCCTTCCGGTGGCGCAACGATGGCGTGCACGAAGAAGCGGTCGTGGAATACGGCCGCACCCTGCCGGCGAACTGGCAGCGCAGTGTCTTCTACCATCTGCTGACGACCGGAGGAGAGGAGTTCCGCTGTCGCCAGGACAGGGGAGAACTCGCCGAGTTTCACAACCTCAACGACCTCCGGGACCAAGGCCACACCGATTACCTCGCCCTCGTCCACCGGTTCGCCAGCGACGGCGTGATCGGCGAAATGGATTGCTTCTATTCGCACTGGACGACGAGCCGCCCTGAAGGTTTCAACGCACCCGAAGTCGAGGCCCTGCGGATTCTCGTTCCGCAACTCGCCCTTGCCATCAAATGCGCGTCCTTGACCAGAATTGCCGGAACGCTGGTGGAGGTCTATCTCGGCCACGATGCCGGGCAGCGCGTTCTCAGCGGACGTATCTCCCGCGGCGTCGCCGATCGCATCAGCGCGGTCCTCTGGTTTTCGGACCTGCGCGACTACACCGCCATCACCGATACGGCCGCGCCCGATGAGGTGATCCCGCTGCTCAACGACTATGCGGATGCGGTCATCTCGTCGATCCACGAGGCCGGTGGCGACGTGCTCAAACTGATCGGCGACGGCGTATTGGCGATCTTCAAGGCGGACGATCCCACTGACGCCTGTCGTTGCGCCTTGCGCGCTCAAGCGAGTCTGCAGAAGCGCCTCAAGCTCCTGAACGCCCGCAGAAGCGGCGAGGAGCGACCCGTCACGTCCGTCTATCTGGGTCTTCACATCGGGGATGTATTCTACGGCAATATCGGCAGCGAGGATCGCCTGGATTTCACCGTCATCGGCCCCGCCGTGAACGAAGTCAGCCGCATCGCCTCCATGTGCCGGTCCGTCGACCGGGAGATTGCCATGTCGGCGGATTTCGTGGCCGCGACGCCCCCAGACGAGCGCGCGCATATCGTCTCGCTCGGTCGCTTCGCACTTCGGGGCGTCAGGCGTGCGCAGGAATTGTTCACCCTCGACCCGGCGATTCTCGACGGGTGAGTTAGCGCTATTGTCCGACTTTGCTCAGCACATCCGCCTTCAAAAACTTCTCTATGAAAATCATGAAGAGCACGGAAGGCACGAGCAGGATGAGCGCGGTGATCGACGCGATCTGATAATTGCCGCCCATGCTCGCATTGTAGAGCAGAAGCGGCAGGGTAGTGACCTGCGGCACGCCCACGAAGAAGGTGCCGGTGAACTCGTCGAGCGATTCAAGGAACACGAAGATGGCGCTCGCCATGATGCCGGGGGCCGCAAGCGGCAACGTGATGGTAAAAAAGGTCCGCAGGGGCGAAGCGCCGATATTGCGGGCGGCGAGTTCCAGATCCTTGTCCACGGCCGCGAAGGCGGCAGCGGCGATCCACACCGAATAGACGAGACCGTGCGCCGCGTGAACGAGCACCACGCCGGGAATCGTGCCGGTCAGCCCGAGGCTGTAGAAGACCCGCGCCACGTTGATGTAGATCGCCACGGAGGGAAATGCCTGCGGCAGCAGGAACACGATCATCAGAACGGTGCGGAACGGCAGCCTCAGGCGGGCGAGCGCATAGCCGGCCGGAATCGACACCGCGAGCGCGACCACGACCGTCAGGCACGCGATGCTGACGCTCGTCGCAAGCGACGACATGGCGTCGCCGGTCGGCCGGAAGACGACCTCCCAATAGCGCATGCCGTAGCTGACCGGCAGCTTGAAGGGTGTGTACCAGCGCTCGGCGACGGACCAGAGCGCAAGGTTGGCCAGCGGGCCGAACAGCATGAAGGCGAAGACCGCGAGGCCAAGTCCCTTGAGAACCGTCCCCAGCAATCCCCACCATCGCACCGCCGACGCGGAGGGCGCCGCTCCCCGCGCGGAGGATGCAGCCTTGCTCAAGGCCGGGACCGTGCGCCGGGTGATGGTCGCGTCTCCGGGCGTCGCGCGGTTCTCGACGCTCATGCGGCGATCTCCCGCTTCACATTATGCCTGAGGTAGATCCAAGCCACCGCGCCGGCAATCGCGTAGGAGATCACCCCGAGAGCGTTGGCGGTCGCATAATCGCCGTAGGAGTTGATGCGGAACGCCATGTCGACGGTCATCATGGTGGGCTGGGATCCCGCCACCATCATGGGAACGGACAGCACCGACAGCATGGTGACGAACGACAGGACAAGGCCGACCAGAAGCGTCTGGGCCACTTGCGGCAGGACGAGTTCGATCAGCACGCGCAGACGCGACGCGCCGAGATTGCGGCCCGCCTCGATGGTCGCCCGATCGATGGACGCCATGGCGCCCGCGAGCATCAGCGTGACAAACGGCACCTGCTTCCACACGAACGTGATGATGATGCCCCGCCAATCCAGAAAGCTCGTGGCCTGAAGCGGCTCAATGATGCCCATGGCCACCAGAGAATTGTTCATGAGCCCGTTCTTGGCGAGAAACGTCCGCATGCATTGGGCGGCGACGATGAAGGGGATGAACAAGGGCCAGCGATAGAGAAAGCGCAAGGACGAGATGAGCCAGGGCGTCTCGCCGAGCGTCAGCGTGCCCGCGATGGCAATCGAGAAGAAAGCGGTCAGGAGCGTCGACACGATGACGATGAACAGCGTGAACAGAATGTCGGTGGAATAGAGCTCAATCGCCTTCTCGAAATGGGTCAGCGATATGCCTTCTCCCGGGACCGTGAACGCCGAAATGAGGGAGAAGCCCAGCGGGTAGAGGAACAGAGCCGCGATCATCACCAGAGCGGGCGCGATCAGGATCAGGCCGAAGAAGGACGGTCGCGTCATGGAATGTCACTGCCTGCCGGGACGGCGGAGAAACGGGCGGTCCGCTGGGTGCGGGCCGCCCACGAAAAGCCCTATCGACCGATCAATTGGCGACCTTCTTCTCGTAGGTTTCGAGAATATCGTTGAAGTACGGCCCGATCGGGAACGGCTTGCCGTTGGTCGCGAGCGATTCCGGCGTGATGTCGACGAACAGCTTGTCCCAATCCGCCTTGTCGAGCTTGCTCTGGACGTTCTTGGCGTCGATGCCCGGATACCAGTTGAACTTCTTCACGATCCCCTCGGCCTGAACCTCGGGGCTGGTGGCGAGCGCGATGAATTCAGCTGCGAGTTTTTCCTGCGCCGTCTTGGTCGGAACGGCGTAATACATCGGCTGACCGGGCATCCCGGGCGCGACGAGTTTGAGGCGTGTGTTCGGCGGCAGTTTGCCTTCGGCTTTCCACGTATAGAACATGTCGACCCAGACCGGGCCCATGGCGATCTCGCCGCGGTTCAGCATGTCGAGCGTCCCGGCATTGCCGGGGGTGATCACGACGCTCTTGTTGAACTCCTTGAGGTCGGCCATGGCCTTGTCCCAGCTGGCCTTGGTGGCGGCATCGTAGGGGCCTTTCTCGAGCTTCGCAGCGTCACCGCCGAAGGCCGAGACCCAGCCGGTCACGAAAGCGACGCCCGACATCCCGCCCTTGATGCCGTTATAGCCGAACTGCTTGGGGTTCTTCTTCACCCACTCGCTCAATTCCGCGTAGCTGTTGGGCGGGCTCTTCACCAGATCGGGGTTGTAGGCGATGGCCGTCTGCGAGTGGAACATCGGCATGACATAGCCGCTGACATCCGCCCCAAGTGAGTTGTTGGCGGTATCGCGGGTCACCAGATTGCTGGTGGGAAGGGTGTCGCGGTACTTCTTGATGAGTTCGTCCTTCACCAGGGTGCCGGCGGCTTTCTGGTGGATCACCACGACGTCGAAATCGGAAGCCGCTCCGGCTTTCTTCTGAGCGTCGAGCTTCTCGAAGATCTTCTGCGATCCGCCGTCGCCCGGGCCGGTGCCCACCGCCACCACTTTCACGCCGGGGTGGCTCTTCTCGAACATCGGCCCGAGATAATCCTTGATGTAATCGACCATGTTCTGGTCGCCCGCCGTCGCCACATTAAGTGTCTGGGCGCTTGCCGAATGGGTGAGAAGGACGGCGGCGAAGCCGGCCGCCAAAAGGCTCTTATGCATGGTTTTCTCCCTTGATGGTGCTGGTGGGGAACAGGTGCAGGGATGCGAGCGGAAGGCGTAGGCCAACCGGTCGATCGAGCTCGTGATAGTGATCGTCCGTCACAGTGAAATGACGGTCGGCGATGGCCACCACATACCTGTAATGTCCGCCCGGATACGTTCTCTGCGTAATTCGTCCGGGAATAATGATGGACCCGTCGATGCGGGCTTCTGGATCGTCGAGCGACGCAACGTCGTCGCGGAAATACGCCGTCACCGGACCGACGGGAACGGCCCCGTTCCAGGAGGTCGAATTGCCTTGCGCGACCGCCACCTCGACGCCGTCGCCGGAAGGCCGCACGTCGAGGCCGATGGTGTTCTCGGCTCCCATGAAACTCGCGACGAATGGGGAATTCGGATGATCGAAGACCTCCTTGGGCGAGCCGATCTGCGCGATCCGTCCCGCATCCATCACCACGATCCGGTCAGCCATGGTCATGGCCTCTTCTCGATCGTGGGTCACATGGATGGCCGTGAAACCCAGACGGTTCTGGAGTGCCTTGATCTCCGAACGCAGCTGGATCCGCACCTTCGCGTCGAGATTCGACAAGGGTTCGTCGAGCAGCAGGATTTCCGGCTCGATGGCAAGCGACCGTCCCAGCGCCACGCGCTGGCGTTGTCCGCCCGAAAGGTTCGTCACCTTGCGGTCTTCGAGCCCCGTCAGGTTGAGCATCTTGAGGATTGCGGCGACCCGCGTCCGGATCTCCTCCCTGCCCACGCCGCGCAGGCGCAGACCGTAGCCGACGTTACCCAGCACGGTCATGTGCGGCCAGAGGGCGTAGGATTGGAACATCATTGCCATGCCGCGCTTTTCCGGCGGCATGTTCACCACGTCGCGACCGAACAGCCGGATCGCGCCCTGGGACGCTTTCTGGAAGCCCGCGACGGTGCGGAGCAAGGTGGTCTTTCCGCACCCGGAGGAACCCAGAATGGCGACGAACTCGCCGGGAGCGACCTTGAGGTCCACTCCGTGCAACACGCGCTGGTTGCCATAGCTGACGTGAAGGCCATCGATGTCGATGGCCGCGGATACAGGTGCTCCCACGTTCGGCAAACCTCCCGACACGCATTTTTGCGTTCTTATATAGCCAGCAAACCACAATCCGGCTTCGCTGGGAAGGGAGTGGTCAAAACTGCCTACGACGCTTGCATGACGGGCATGAGACGATGGCGAGAGGGGTGTGTGCCGTAAAGATAACCCGCTTTACTGCGCCGCCCGCGACAGGCCGGCGCGGCTTTCGATCATCGGAATGCGGATGGTCTTGGTGATCCGCGCGTCTCCGATGGCATCGGCCTTCGAATTGCCGCCGACGAAGACCTGAATGGCGCCTTCCTCGATCACGTAGGTGCCGTCGTCGAGATGGAATCCCAGTTCGTTGACGGGCACCCGCAGGGTCACCCGCTTGGCCTCGCCGGGCTTGAGCGCGATCTTGTCGAACGCCTTCAACTGCCGCAAAGGCCGGCTGCGGCTCGCCACCGGGTCGCGAATGTAGAGCTGCGCGACCTCCTGCCCGGTTCTGGAACCGGTGTTGGTGATGGTCACCGAGGCCTCGAGCGTATCGTCAGTCGACAGCTCTTTCTTGCCGATCGCGGCATCCGAATAGGCGAATTGCGAATAGCTCAAGCCCCAGCCGAACGGATAAAGCGGCGAGATGTCCTCATCCACGTAGTTCACCGTGAAGCGGTTATCCGGCAGCGTCGGGCGACCTGTCGGCAGGCGGTTGTAGTAAAGCGGGAGCTGGCCGATGGTCCGGGGCCAGCTCAACGGCAGCTTGCCGCTGGGGTTCTCGTCGCCGAACAGCACATCCGCGATGGCGGGGCCTGCTTCGGTTCCCGGATACCAGGCCATCACGATCGCCGGCAGCTTTTCGACGAGATCTCCGAGTTCGAGGGGACGCCCGCCGATGATGACGAGCGCTACAGGTTTGCCCGTCGCCGCGAGCGCCTTCAAAATCTCTGCCTGGTTCCCGTTGAGCGTGAGGCGGGCACGAGAGGCGGCTTCGCCCGACAGTTCCTGTGGCTCACCGAACACCGCGACGACGAGGTCGGCGCCTTGAGCAGCCTCGAGCGCCGCCGGGACCTGGTCGGTCTTGCGACACATCAGGTCGCAACCGGCGGCGTAGCGCACCTCCATGCCGGCGATCTGTGCCCGGTCGCGAATGCCTTTGAGCACCGACACGCTGTCTTCGGCATGCCCGCGTGCGCCGTGGGGGCCGATCTGGTCCCGCGGTGCATCGGCAAGGGGGCCGATGACGGCGACGGAACGAGTGTGCGGGGCGATCGGGAGGACGTTCCCCCGGTTCTGGAGCAAGACGAGTGTCTCGCGGGCGACTTCCCGGGCCGCGCGCCGCGATTCCGGCGTGGGGAAGATCGCGTCGACGCGGCTCGCGTCGATGTCGGGCTTGTCGAACAGCCCCATCCGAACCTTGGTCCGCAGGACACGCCGCACGGCTTCGTCGACAACGGCTTCGGGCACCCGACCTGCTCGGACCTCCGACGGAATGTGCCGGATATAGAGCTGACCCATCATGTCCATGTCGACGCCTGCGAGCAGAGCCTTGCGGGCCGCTTCCGCGCCGTCGGCCGCGATGCCGTGTCCCAGCAATTCGTGGATGCTCGCCCAGTCCGACGTGACGAACCCGTCAAATCCCCATTGGCCCCGCAACACATCCGTGAGGAGCCATGGATTGGCAGCCGATGGCATTCCGTTGAGGGCGTTGAACGCCGCCATGAAGCTCAGCGAACCTGCTTCCAGCGCAGCCCGGAAAGGAGGGAGGTAAGTGTCGTACATCTCGGCCGGCGGAATGTAGGTCGTGTCGTAATCCCGGCCGCCCTGCGGTGCACCGTAGCCGGCGAAATGCTTGGTGGCGGTAGCAAGCCCCCCGGCGCGGAAGCCTTCGACTCGCGCCCCCGTCAGCACCGAACCGAGATAGGGATCTTCTCCGAAACCTTCGACGATCCGACCCCAGCGGCTGTCGCGCGACAAATCCGCCATGGGGGCGAATGTCCAGTTCACGCCCACATATGACGCCTCTCTGGCGGCCCATTCCGAGGCGAGGCGGGAGAGACGGGGATTGAAGGCCGCAGCCTCTCCAAGCGGAACCGGGAACTGCGTGCGAAAGCCGTGAACGATGTCGAGACCGAACAAGGGTGGGATTTGGAGCCGCGACTTGCGCGCCAGAGCTTGTGCGCGGGCCACGTCCTGGGCGTTGTTGAAGTTCAGAAGCGCGCCGCTCCGGCCTTCCTGAATGTCCTCCCAGCGAAGTGGGGGGCCGTGGGAGATCAGATTGAGCTGACCCACTTTCTCTTCCAGTGTCATCCGCGAAAGCAATCGATTGACGCGAGCGTCGACATCCTCCGAGGCGGAGGCGGACAGGAAGCCGGCGGCAAGGAGGGCGAGGGCCGCAAGCGGCGTCCTCAGGTGCCAGAAATGGGTAGCCCTCACGATCGTATCCTTCAAAACGCACGTCTCCATTGGGGCAAAGGCTGCTTGCCAAAATCCCGCTTGCGGTCGGTTCCCATTGCTAGGACAATCGCCGCCATTGGCGCTTGCCGGGCGCTACGTCAATGCAATTGTTCGTCAAAGCCATGGATCCGCAACCGTTCCACTCGCGATTTCCCCTGTCGGCGTTGGCGGCAGCGTTGGTCGTGTTGGCCATCTTTGTCGCGGCGGCGGCCTTTAGTGGGCAGACCGGGGTGACGGCAGCCACGGTGATCGTGTTCTCTGCAGCTGTCGTGGCGAGCGCCGTGCTGGTCGCACGGGAACTATCGAGCGCCGGAAGGGATCAGTCCGAACCCGGCATCCGGATCGCACGGCCGTTCCCGAAGGGATTGAGATCGGGCCGCGACAGCGCGTGGCCGGTATCGCAGAGGGACGGTTCCGAGGCCGAAGAGGCCCTTCGCCGGGCCCAGAAGGCAGAGGCGGTCAACCGGCTGCGAGACGGCATCGTGCACGATCTCAACAACAGGCTGATGGTCATCAGCGCGAATATCGATGCGGTGGCGCGGCAGATGAAGGAGCAGCCGCTGCTGCAGCGAAAGCTGCTGTCGGCCCTCGTGGCTTCGGACCAGGCGGCTTCTCTTCTTGCGCGCTCGACGGCGTTTGCGCGCCAGCACGCGCCGCATGTGCAGAATGTCGAGCTTGGGGAGCGAATTGACTCGCTCGCGACCCTGATGGGCCGGTCGCTTCTGCGCGACACGGTCGAACTGCGGGTGTCGATTGAGGACGATCTTTGGCCCGTCGCGGTGGATCCGGACGATCTCGAGACCGCCATCGTCACCCTGAGCGCCCATGCGCGCGATGCATTGGCGCAGGGAGGCACCATCCGTATCGAGGCGTCCAATGTCGAGGTCACGCGCGGCACTCTGGGCGATCCGCTCCTCGAAGGCGATTTTGTTCGCTTGGTGATCGACAGCAGCGACGCGGGAGAGAGCGCGGGGCCATTCGACGATCCGGCGGTGAACGCCTTCACGCTCGACGATCTGGATATGTCGTCCTGGGAGGCTCTGAAACGGGGGCTTCATTTTCTGCACGCCATCGGCGGCACAACCGAGGTCCGCCACAACGGCAATGGACTGACGATCTCGCTTTATCTGCGTCGGGCGGACCTTCCTGCGCGACTGCGGGCGGGGGCCGCCGAGGATGATCCGACGCCAGCGGATCGGGTCGCGTCCGCAATCGAAATTCTCGTGGTGGACGATGAGGTGGAGGTCGCGCTCGCTGTCCAGACCATGCTGGACGAGTTCGGATACGTCACACAGGTGGCGACCGATCCGGCGCAGGCGTTGCGAAGCCTGCGCGCCCGCGTGCCCGCCCTCGTGCTGATGGACGTCTCCATGCCCGGCACCATGAACGGCGTGATGCTGGCACGCGAAGTTCGGCAATCCTTCGCGGATCTGCCCATTGTCCTTTTCACCGGCAATCCGGGCGTCGATGAGGATCAGAGCGAATTTCCACTGCTGCACAAGCCGGTCGTCAGTCGGGACTTGCACGCGGCGATCCAGCGCCAGTTGCGGTTCGCCGGCGAGACGAAGGTCATCCCGCTTTTTCCCCGTCAGGCACGACGGGCCCCCTGATTTTCCGGGACGGCGGCGGCAGGCTCGATGGCGCTCGCCGACTGGCGCGCAGCTTCGGTGAAAGCCCCGAAAAGGCGCTGCTGCTGTGCTTTCCAGAACAGCAATTCGGGATGCCATTGGACGCCCAGCAGGAAGGCGGCCGCTTCGCTCTCGATCGCCTGGACGATGCCCGCTTCATCCTGCGCGGCGATCTTGAGCCCGGCGCCAAGTCGATCGACCGATTGGTGATGGAGCGCGTTCACGTGGCACGGATTGCAGCACAGGATGCGGTCGAGCATGGTTCCGGGCATGATGGAAATGCGCTTCTTGGGCAGCACCGTCCGCATTTTGGGGGCCTGCTCGTAGACCTGATAGATATCGGTATGCAGGCTGCCGCCGAGGGCCACGTTGATCATTTGCGAACCGCGACAGATTCCGAGGACGGGCAGCCCGGCTGGAAGCGCAACCTTCAGGAGGTCGAGTTCCAGCCGGTCCCGGTCCGGGTCGATCCTGACATCGGGCATCACCTGGCCGCCATAGATCTCGGCGCCGATGTCGTCGCCGCCGCCGATCACCAGCCCGTCGAGCTTTTCGTGGGGCAGGGGGCGCCCGGGAATCAACCGGATGGCGCGGGCGCCGACGCGGGCGAGGGCGAGCCGATGCATGAGGTAGCTGCGCCAGCCGCCCTTGCGGGATGTGGTGACGCCGATGAGGGGTCCGCTCATGGCCGCGCAACGAGCTCCATCACATCGGCCCAACTCTTGTCCTGCCCCTGATAATCCCTGTAGGCGGCGCTGACGGCGTCGAGCCGAGGTCGGTCGGAGGCAAGTCGTTCGACGGCGATCCAGCGATTCCAGTCCGGCGCGATGCTCCATCCCGGATCGCTGACACGGGCGTCGGGGAGCCGGTAGTGGAAGGTCGGACGTCCGTTGATCTTCTCATTGGGCAGGACGGCCCGGACGCGCGCCTCGTCGAAGTGCAGCAGGAGGGGGAGGAGATCGAGATCGCGGTTGCGCGTCGGGTTGGCCGCCAGATAACCGTCGATGAAATCCGCCATCGCCGGCCAATAATCCGGGTTCGTCAGCTTGCGTACGTAATCGACGGGAAACGGGTCGGCGAAGCCCAGCAGTTCCCGGGTGGTGTCGGGCGCCACCTCGCGCCTCAGCCAAGGATTGAGCAGCACAAAACTCTTCAGGAAGGCGGTGGCGGTCTCAGCGTCCTGCTGCGGAATTTCGGGGTTGAAATGCAGGCCGAAAGCATAGAAGGCGGCGTCCTGCGTTCCTTTGGCCCCGAGACTTCTCAGGCTTGCAAGCACCCGGTCCACCTCGTGCAGCCTGTCGACGGCGATCGGCGCGGTCACGAGTTCACACGGGATCAGGTAGCTGGCAGCGGATCCGAACCACGCGGCGATCTTCGGAATGACCGCGATCCTGCCGCTGCCGTCCTTGGCGGGATGGAGCATGCGGCTGTCGAGCTCCACCGACACATCTCCGATGGCCGAGCCTTCGAGCTTGAAGGCGTGAGGATCGATCTCGATCAATTGCCCGCCGAGATCCTCGCGCAGCGCAAGGATGGTCTGCTCGGCGGAGGGGCCCGCAAATTCCACCTCGACGCCGACTTTTCTCGCCACTCCCTCGGCGTTCAGCACGCGCGGGGGAAGCAAAAACGCGTTGGATTGGGGGAGCGCTGCATGCGCCATCATGTTCTCCGAGCGGCCCGTAATCTGCAACCTGCCGCCGGTTGAACGGGGCGCCATGCTGCCGGGTTCCCGAACGGCCAAGTTTTCAGGCTTTCGGCAAATTGTCCGGCGGCTGGTGGCAATCCGCACGCGATTCAGGCAAAAGGGCCGCGTCATGACGCGTTTCCATCAGAAAAATGCCCGAAGAGCAGCCTGGATCGCTGAATTGCGGGCCATGTTGGCCTTGGGCTGGCCGCTGATCCTCACAAATCTCGCACAGCATTCCCTGATGACGAGCGACGTGATCCTCATGGGGTGGCTGGGGCCCAAAGCCCTGGCGGCCGGCGCATTGGGCACCAATCTCTACTTCGCCCTATTGATCTTCGGAATCGGACTCGTCAGCGCCACCGCGCCGGTCATTGCCGAAGAGCTAGGCCGCCGCCGTCACTCGGTGCGCGAAGTCCGGCGGACCGTGCGACAGGGGTTTTGGGCGGCCGTCACGGTTGCGATTCCGATCTGGGCTTTGGGCTGGAACGGCGAGGCCATTCTCCTGGCGACCGGGCAGGAGGCGGCGCTGGCGCAGGTGGCTGCCGAATACATGCGGGCGCTGCAATGGAGCCTGCTGCCGTTCCTGCTCTATCTGGTTCTCCGCTCGTTCCTATCGGCGCTCGAGCGGCCCGGCTGGGCGCTGGTGATCGGCCTGCTGGCGATCCCCGTGAACCTCGCCGCCGCCTATTGCCTGATGTTCGGTAAACTGGGGTTGCCGGCGCTCGGACTGGTGGGCGCCGGCTATGGCACGGTGATCTCCAGCACCTTCATGTTCGTTGCGCTCGCCATCGTGATCGGCCGCGACCGGCAGTTGCGGCGCTACCACCTCTTCGGACGGTTCTGGCGGGCCGATTGGCAGCGCTACCGCGCGCTCTGGCGCATCGGTGTCCCCATCGGGCTCACTATGGCGTTCGAGGTGACCATCTTCAACGCGGCCGCGCTTTTGATGGGGCGCATCGGCGCCGACGAACTGGCGGCTCACGCCATCGCGCTCCAGATCGCCTCCGTGTGTTTCATGGTGCCCTTCGGCCTCGGACAGGCTGTCACCGTCCGTGTCGGACGCGCGTTCGGGGCGCAGGACCGCGAAGGCGTCACCCGCGCGGGCTGGACGGCTTTCGCGCTCGGTGTCGGGTTCATGGGGTTTACGGCCCTTCTGATGCTGATCGCGCCTCATCTCCTGATCAGCGCATTTCTCGACATGAACGATCCCAAGAACCTGCCGGTCATCGGATATGCCGCGTCGTTTCTGATGCTGGCCGCCTTCTTCCAGCTTGCGGATGGGGCGCAAGCCGTTGGGTCCGGCATGTTGCGGGGGCTCCAGGACACCCGCGTGCCCATGGTCTATGCCGCGATCGGGTATTGGGGGATTGGCCTGCCCCTGGGCGTATGGCTGGCCTTCGGGGCCGGCTTTCGGGGCGTTGGCATCTGGATCGGATTGGCAACTGGCCTCGGCGTCGTGGCCGGGCTGATGCTGTGGCGTTGGCTGCAGCGCGATCAATTGGGCCTCGTGGCGCTGCCGCCGCTGGAAGCGTACGCCGAATAGGCCAGTCTCGCGCCTTGCTTAAGCGATGCAATAGAACAACATCCAGGCTATTAGCAACAGTGTTCAGGCTATAATTTAGTTCTACAGACAAGCTTCAGGCTAATCGTTAGCTCAATTTGGTTCCCTCAAAAGTAAAGCAAAATAAGGGGAAAATGACTCCGTCATATTCTTGCCTCTTTGTGGGTCAGTTTCCCTTTTTAGTCGCAAGGAAGGGGAGCCAAATCCTTGAAGAATATACTCTCTCGCGCGTCAATAATGGCGCCGCTGCTATTTGTTGCTGCCTGCAATACGACATCGGCGGATACGTCCGTGACCGGATCGATTTCACAAAACAAGATTGCGACGACCGGGACCCTCCAAAAAGGGACTGCCTCCTGGTACGGGCCCGGCTTTCACGGTCGCAAGACCGCCAGCGGGGAGCGTTTCAATTCCGGCGCCATGACGGCGGCCCATCGCTTTCTGCCATTCGGCACCAAGCTCAAGGTGGTGAACGAGAAGACCGGCCGCTCGGTGGTGGTGCGGGTCAACGACCGCGGTCCCTTCACCCGCAACAGAATCATCGATCTCGCCAAGGGCCCGGCCCAGGAACTCGGCCTGATGGGAACGGGAACCGCCTACGTGTCGCTCCAGCGCGTCGAGTGAGGTTAGGCGGTTCTTAATCCATTCCGGCGATCCTCGGTCCGATTCGGGACCAAGGGTTGCGTAGATGGAATCGAGAGCCACAGAGCCGACAAACGTCATCCGCTTTCCGGGTGGACGCGCATCGGCGTCGCCGCGTCGCGATCAGCGTAGCCTGATGGACGCCGTCTACGCCGCGGGATCCCTGCCGATCGACGCACAGGACCGCGCCACGAAAGCGATTGCCACGCGGTTGACGATTTTCGGTTTCGTGGTGCTGGACGAGGTCCAGGCCGACGGCACCATCCGACGTCTGCGGCCTTCGGAGGCGATCCACGCCTCGACGCTGCATCCCTGGCGGATTTCCAAGCCATCCAGCCGCTACGCCCTCGATCGCTTGCCGGCCAGCGATCTGGATCTCTTCGTGGCCCAGGCCTGACAGGCAGCGAGACCAGCGTCGCCTCAGAAAATTGCTTGCGTCTAGCCCTCGCCGATGCCCGCACTAACTTATGGCAAAGACGCGTCTTGGCGTGAAATCCGATCTCCTCGGATGTGCCGGCGCGTGATGGGGGGCGGGCGATGCATCTCGTTCAAATCCTGCTGCCGCTTGCGGACAATACGGGGCATCGCTTCAAGAGCGAGGAATATGCCCGGGTCCGCGCGGAGATGACGGAGCTTTTCGGCGGCATCACGAGTTTCACGCGCGCACCCGCCAAAGGAACGTGGACCGAGGGAGGCCATACCGAGCACGACGATCTCGTCGTGTTCGAGATCATGACGCGCGAGATCGACCATCGCTGGTGGGAGCATTATCGCGCCGATCTCGAGCGACGCTTCATGCAGGAAGCGATTGTCATCCGCGCCATCAAGGTCGAAATGCTCTAGGGCAGACGGTCCGGGCATGGAACCGTTGCGATACGGCCGGGCTTGTCGTTTCCGAAATGGAGTGTGTCGATGTCCAAGCCTGTCGTCGTGTCGATCCCGCACAATCTCGGCAAAGCCGAAGCCATGCGCCGCCTTCAGGGGGGATTGGGAAGCGTCAAATCCCACTTCAGCGACAAGATCGCCTCGATCGAGGAAAACTGGATAGACGATCGAATGGCATTTCGGATCGGCACCATGGGGCAGTCGAT
>NZ_JBFUHH010000037.1:0-36984 GCF_056402495.1 Microvirga sp. P4_A5
ACCTCAGCGTTTCCACCAAAGTAATTCTCACCAAAAACGTAGACTTGGTCGGTATCTGTCGGTCTGTCCGTAAACAGACCCGCAAGGACACCGCCGTCCACGCTTCTCTTTCTTTCTTCACTTGTCAAAGAGCAATGCGCCAAAGGCGCCCGAAGGAAACAGCGACCAGCACCGGAACAATCATTCCGGCAGAGGCCGCCCCAACACCTCGGAGAGAACGAAGCGCCGTGGCGCCCCGTCGATGAAGATGGTCTACAGGAGGCCCTCTTCGGTGTCAACAGCGGATCAGAATTTTTTTCAGCGATCCGTGTATTCGTTCCGTCGTCATCTATTCTAGGCAAGCAACACCGTTCGCACGGAACGATAGTTCCTTGCGTTGCTCAAGTAACGAGAGATCCAGGATCGCTCGAAACCATCCTAATGTTCGTCAGAGGAGCCGTTCGGTCTGCCTAATCTACTAGGGACCCTGGCTCGTGCCGTCGACCAGACCCCTGTCTTGGGACCCGATCCGGACCGACAGGCAACTGGGCTGAAGATGCCCCGAAGCGTCGATGCCGCTGTTCGTGTGATGCTCGCCCAGACCAGAAGTCCGGCGGGACGCGGATATGTCCCCTGCCGGCCGGCATGTCAACACGACCCCGGGCAAAATCTTCGCTACAATATCACTGGCGAGATGGAAAACCTTTGTTTCACAGATGCTTGGCAAATTTAAAGATACCTAGATCCGGGGTTGTGATCCTTATCCAACCCGAGTGGATATCCACCAGATATTGCCGGCGGGGTCACGCACCCCGCTGCGGCGGTCTTCATCGTCTCTCTGCCCCGGCGCCTGAATGGACACGCCCCCAGCCTCGAGCGCCCTTGCATAGGCCGCATCCACGTCCGGCACATAGACATGAAGCCAGACGGGAAAGGCCGGGTATTCGTCGGAGCTGTCCGACAGCATGACGACAGAATCGTCGATCCGCAGTTCCGCATGCATGATCCGGCCGTCCGGCCGATCTTTCTTGCGAAGGATTTCCGCATGGAACGTGGCTTTGACGAACTTGATCACGCGGTGCGCTTCGTCGGCCATCATATAGACGGCCACGCTGGCGTAGCCATCAGGCTTGTAGGCGAGGTTTCCGGGCACTTTTCCCTCCGACGCATGGAAATGAAATCGTGTGCCAATGCCAAATAGGGCGCGGCATCCCCGTGGCGACCCGAGGCAGCTTCTCGGACCGGACTTCCACTTAACCTTTCATTAACCGGACGAGCGCAGGCTTTACGAACGGGAGGCACTGTCGAGTCGCATTCTCGCTATGGCGCAATGCAAAACCCGCCGCTGCCTCCCGCCCATCCTTTGYGGCCCGCGATTTTAGCCTGGATCGCCCACGAGGGGTGCAGCGCTTCGTATTTTCGCCCGACACTTCATCTTCAAATGGAGACAGCAGGGTGTGCTGTTTGATTCTCAGGCCGCACGGGCTCCCGCGTTAAAATATCGAGACAGGCTGCGCCTGAGTGTCGCGGTGTTCCGCTCGAAGCACCAGTAGAAGAAAAGCGAACCAAGGATGCACAGCACCACACGCAAGACGAACTGCGCCGCGGTGATCAACGAGATTTCGCTCGCCTGCGGCATCCAGATCTGCAGGACTTCGTTGATGGGAAAATGGAAGAGATACAACGAGTAGGAGAAGCTCGCCAAAGCGGCGGCGGGCCTTCGCAGAGCGCTCAATTTGCGCGTCACGCGCTCGCTCCCGAGCAACGGCAGCATCAGGCAGAGCCCGATGCAAAGCAAACTCGCGCCGTCGATCCCTTTCGGCAGCGGGAGATTCTCGAAGATCTTGGTCGGCACGGTGAGCTGATTGAAAAACGCCCCGACACCCATCAGAAAAAGGCCGAGCATGAACAGTATCTCGCGCTTCCGAAGGACGCGGAACAGGGATGCTACGGCGCCCAATCCCCAGAACAGAAAATAGCGGCTGTCGAGAACCGCCATACTGAACGTTCCGGCGGATAACAGCGCCACCGACCAAAGGTTGGGGCCCCGCGAGAAGATATAAGCAAGTGCCCCGCCGATGACGTAAAACCAGATCTCATATGCAAGCGACCAGAGCGGGCGATTCTCGACCATTGTCTCGGTGAGGACTCCGTTCAACCCGAGGATATTGGCGAGAATTTCAAGAAGGCCCAGCGAGTGCCCCAAGACCAGAATTCCGACGGCCGCCGAGATGGCCACCGCCGGGACGAGGGGCAGAAAGATCCGCGATACCCGATCGATCGTGTATGACACCCAGTCGAAACGTTCGTTCATGACGCGCGCTACGATCTGACCGCCAACGAGAAGGCCGCTCAAAACAAAAAACACCAGCACGGCTTCGTTGCCGCTGCGCGTCAGACCATAGAACAGCGCGGTCAACAGGCCGCGGCCCTCGACCGGGAGCGCCGTATAATCCACAAAAGCGGTCTGCCGCACATGCACGAGCACAACCAGCAATGCCGCAAGGCCCCGAAGCAGGTCGAAGGCCACGATCGGCGCATGAGAGCTGCTGGAACCCGGCGGTTGCTCTACGAGGGTGTCCAGCACATTCGGGGCATGCCGTCCCGACGGCGGTCGCGCAGACACGACGCCCTTCCCACCCAAATTCCTGTCGAGATCTGAGATCCGCATCGCGGTGGGTCTCCGGTGCCGGCGAATCTAGCCCCAAATCCCCCGACCGGGCCGGAGCATTCGGGCTATTGCGCGCACCATAGGCGGTAGCGTCAAAGCTCATTTTCAATGTTCGACGTGTGATTTTTTTTGGCGAGGGCGCCGGGCCCGGGCAAACAATCCGACAAGCGGGAGAATTTATCCTCGGAACCGCAATTTGGAGCGGGCGATGGGAATCGAACCCACGACATTCAGCTTGGGAAGCTGACGTTCTACCTCTGAACTACGCCCGCGCGACCCTATCCATAGCCGTCCCGGCCCCGTTGCCGCAAGCCCGTTTCGCTTGCCGGTCCCTCAGCGAAAGTGCTTGGAGAGTTTCAGGCTCTGCGCCTGATAGTTCGAGCCTGCCCCCGAGCCGTAGAGCACCTTCGGCCTCTCGGCCATTCGTTCATAAACCAGCCTGCCGACGATCTGACCGTCTTCCAGGATGAACGGGACATCCCGGGAGCGGACTTCGAGCACCGCGCGTGCCCCCTCGCCCCCTGCGGCCGCATGACCGAAGCCGGGGTCGAAAAATCCCGCATAATGGACGCGGAACTCGCCCACCAGAGGATCAAAGGGCACCATTTCGGCCGCGTAATCCGGGGGGACGTGCACGGCTTCCTTGGAGGCGAGGATGTAGAACTGGCCAGGATCGAGGATCAGCGTCCGGCCCGGATTGGCGTAAAGAGGCTCCCAGAAATCGGAGGCCAGACAGGACCCTGGCTTGTCCACATCGACCAATCCGGTATGTCGTTTGGCGCGATACCCGATCAGATGCTCGTCACCGAAGCCTGCCAGATCGACACTGACGGCGACCCCGTCCTGAATCGAGGGCTCGGCGGAGGTGACGACCCGCTCCCGTTCGTGGAGCGCGTGGAGTTCTGCGTCGCTGAGGCGCACCGATCCCTTGCGAAGGCGCAGTTGCGACAGGCGGGTGCCCGTGCGGACAAGAACCGGAAAGGTCCTTGGAGAGATTTCGGCGAACAATTGCCCGTCATAGCCGGCACCGATGGTGTCGAATTCCTGCGACCGATCGGTGATGACGCGGGTGAACACGTCGATACGCCCGGTCGAACTCTTGGGGTTTGCCGCCGCCGACAGGTCGGACGGAAGCGAGAGGCTTTCCTGAAGCTCCGCGATATAGACGCTGCCGGTCTCCAGAATGGCGCCGGCCGTCAGGTCGATCTCGTGATAACTGAGCTGGACGAGCCGGTCCCGGACCGTGTGGTTGCGACCGGGCAGGAAGCTTGCCCGCACGCGATACGCGCGCTTGCCCAATCGCAGGTCGAGGCTCGCGGGCTGGATCTGATCGGGCGCGAACGGAGTTTCGGGCCTGATGACCCCGGCCTGAGCGAGGCGCTCGATGGCGTCGGCCGATTGAATCCCATCCTTTAAGGCGACCATGAGCTCTTTTCCGGTTTGATCCCCCTCCCTAGCGTAGAAGCGTCCGAAGGGCCAAGAGGAGATCGGGGGTCCTCAACCGTCTTGTGGCCGCCTTACAACGAGCGATCGCCTCGAGATCCTACTCGCCTTGACGGTCGATCGGCGTCAGAATTGACGAGATGCAGCGTCCGTCCTACGACGACGGGACGATTGTAACGATGAGCGTTCTTCGAGAGACCCCGATGTACAAGGCCGTAACCCGGGGCATCAGCGTGGCGGTTACGCCCCGTTACATGCCGGAAGAATCGTCCCCGCAAGAGGAGCGGTATTTCTTCGCCTACACGGTCGAAATCATCAATACGGGCACGGAGCGGGTGCAGTTGCGCTCGCGACACTGGAAAATCATGGACGAGCGAGGGAATGTGCAGGAGGTCCGCGGGCCGGGCGTCGTCGGCGAGCAGCCGATCCTTGGCCCGGGCGAAAGCTTCAGCTACACGAGCGGGTGCCCGCTGCCAACCCGCAGCGGAACCATGCAGGGCTCCTACGTGATGGAAACCGAGAACGGCCACACGTTCACGGCGGAGATTCCGCTTTTTTCTCTCGATATCCCACAGGCAAAGCGCCTGGTGCATTGAGGTTTTGATGTCTGCCAACGGCCAGCGGTTCACGCCGCTCGAGATGCTCGCGCGCCTCGTATCGTTCGATACGGAAAGCGCCAAGACCAACCTTCCGCTCATTCTTTTCGTCGAAAACTATCTTGCCGGCTGGAACGTGCCGTTCATCCGKCTACCAAATGAGACGGGCGACAAGGCTGCGCTCTACGCCACGATCGGCCCGCGGGATCGTGGCGGCGTCGTGCTCTCGGGCCATACCGACGTGGTGCCTGTGAAGGGACAGAATTGGACGACCGACCCGTTCACCCTGCGGGTTGAGGATGGAAAGGCTTTCGGCCGGGGCGCCGTGGACATGAAGGCATTTGCTGCCATCGCGCTGGCGCTTGTGCCGGAATTTCTCGCCGCGGATCTCAAGACACCRATCCACATCATGCTGTCCTACGACGAAGAGACCACGTGCCTCGGCGTCATCGACGCGATCAAAAGGCTCGGCGTCGATCTCCCGCTGCCGAAAGCCGCCATCGTGGGGGAGCCGACCGAACTTGAAGTGGTCGACGCGCACAAGAGCGTTGTCACGTTCACCACGGAGGTGCATGGCTTCGAGGCGCATTCGTCGAAACCTTATCTCGGCGCCAGCGCCGTCATGACCGCCGCCGAACTGATCGGCGAGCTCAATCGGATCGGCGACGAAATGATGGAGAGCGGCGATCCCAGCGGCCGGTTCGATCCACCCTACACGACAGTGCATGTAGGAACGATTTCGGGTGGAAACGCACGAAACATCATCTCCAAGCATTGCACTTTCCAATGGGAGTTTCGGGGTTTGCCGAGCCTCGATCCGAAAGAGATTCCAGCCCGCCTCGAGCGTTTCGCAAACGAGGTCGCGCTGAAGCGTCTCAACCGTTTCGGCACATGGGGTCGCATCGAGACGACGCTTGCGGTCGCTGTGCCGGGCCTTGCGCCCGAGCCGGGCTCCGCTGCCGAAAACATGGTGCTGAGACTGGCCGGCAGGAACCGGACGCAAACCGTTCCGTTCGGCACCGAAGCGGGTCATTACCAGAAGGCCGGCATTCCAACGGTCGTTTGCGGCCCGGGTTCGATCAACCAGGCGCATCAGCCCGATGAATACATCTCGCTGGAGCAGATAGACGCCGGTACCGCGTTCATGCGCCGGCTTGCCGCGCTCTGCGCGGCCGCGTAGGACCGCGTTCTATTCGGTCTCGGACCGCGCGATTTCCTTTTCGACCTGAGCCGGGTCGAGATCGTAGAAACGCGAGCAGAACTCGCACGTGATGCCGATGCGTCCGTTATCGCCCACCATGTCGCGTCGATCCTCCGGCGAGAACCGCCGCATCATCGACATCACGCGGGTCTCAGAACAACGGCATTCCTCGTGAACGCTCTGACCATCGAACACGCGCACGCCGTGTTCGTGGAACAGACGATAAAGCAAACGCTCGCTCGACACCGCCGGATCGATAAGCTCATGATCTTCGACGGTGTGAATCAGCGCCTTCGCTTCCGCCCACGCGTCGTCGTCGCTCAATTCGCCGATCGCGTGCGACGGGTGGCCTTCCGGGATGTCTCCCGGCGACAAATCAGCCTGGCGCATCCGTTCGGGAGATGTGGGCAGGAACTGAACCATCACGCCGCCCGCGCGATAGGTGTGGCGGCCGTTTTCGAATTGCTCGGCCACGGCCAGACGCACGCGCGTGGGAATCTGCTCGGATTGCCGGAAATACTCGTGGGCCGCTTCCTCGAACCCCTGCCCCTCCAGCGCCACGACGCCCTGGTACCGGCTCTGATCGGTTCCTTGATCGATGGTCATGGCAAGATAGCCGGACCCGATCAGCTCACCGGTTTTCGGGCCGTTCGCCGCCATGGCGTCAAGACGTTCCTGGTCGAAACGCGCCGTTGCGCGAAGGCGGTCAGGCGCGTCGAAATCGACCACGACCATCTCGATGGGACCATCGGTCTTGGTCTGGAGCTGAAAGCGACCCTGGAATTTGAGCGACGAGCCGAGCAGCACCGTCAAAGCCGCCGCTTCTCCAAGAACCCGCGAGACCGCATCGGGATATTTGTGGCGCGAGATGATCGTGTCGATGGACTCTCCGAGCCGCACGATGCGACCGCGCACATCCAGCGGCTCCACGGCGAACGGGAGGGCGATATCATCGCTGCCTTCGAAGGGAGCTCCACTCATGCGCCAGGCGCTCCCATGCACCAGGCCAAAATTCCCTTTTGAGCATGAAGACGGTTCTCGGCCTCGTCGAAGACGACCGAACGCGGGCCGTCCATGATCTCGTCCGTGACTTCCTCACCGCGATGCGCGGGAAGGCAATGCATGAAGACCRCATCCTTGTCGGCGACGCCCATCAACGCATTGTTGACCTGGTAGGGTTTCAGCAGATTGTGCCGGCGGAATTCATCCTCGTCACCCATGGAAACCCAGCAATCGGTCACGATCGCATGGGCACCCTCGGCGGCCTCGAACGCATCCGTCGTCACCGCGATCTCAGCGCCTTCCTTTCTGGCCCAGGCGAGAAGCTCCGGGCGAGGTGCGAGTTCGGGCGGCGACGCGATATTGAGTTTGAAGTCGAGCCGCGCGGCGGCGTGGACCCATGAGGCCAGAACGTTGTTGGCATCGCCCGTCCAGGCGATCGTACGGCCGGCGATGGATCCGCGATGCTCTTCGAAGGTCATGACGTCGGCCATGATCTGGCATGGATGGGTCATTTTGGTCAGGCCATTGATCACGGGAATCGATGCCGCTTCAGCAAGTTCCGTGACCATTGCGTGGTCGAGGGTGCGGATCATGATGGCGTCCACGTAGCGCGACAGCACCCGGGCCGTGTCGGCGATGGTTTCGCCGCGGCCGAGTTGCATTTCCCGACCGGTCAGCATCAGGGTTTCGCCGCCGAGTTCGCGCATTCCCACGTCGAACGACACGCGCGTGCGGGTCGAGGGCTTGTCGAACACCATCGCCAGCACCTTGCCCTCGAGCGGCCGGTCGGTGGAGCGCTCGCCCTTGCGACGCTTCGCCTTGATGGCGCTGCCCACATTGAGGACGTGCCGGATCTGCTCGCCCGAGAAATCGCTGAGATCGAGGAAATGACGGGTCGTCATAGGGCTGCTCCGCGCTGCTCGTCGTCCTTGAGACCGGCTTCCAGCTCGGTGCACACTGCCTCCAGCCGCTCGATCGCCTCGGTGATTTCGGAATCCGATATGATCAGGGGCGGCAGAAGTCGCACGACGTTGTCRCCCGCGCCGATGAGAATGATCTTGTGCGCGAGAGCAGTCTTGACGAAATCGGTGTTGGGCACCCGCGTCTTGATGCCCATCATCAGGCCCTGCCCGCGAATTTCGGCGATGATCCGGGGGTGGCGGTCATTGAGCGATGCGAGCCGCTGCTTGAGAAGCAGGCCCATCTGTTCGACCCGCTCCAGAAAACCGGGCGCCAGAACGACGTCGAGGACCGCGTTCCCCACGGCCATGGCCAGCGGATTGCCGCCGAACGTGGTCCCGTGGGATCCGAACGTCATCCCCTTCGCGGCGTCGCGGGTCGCCAGGCAAGCTCCCATGGGGAAGCCGCCGCCGATCCCCTTCGCGGACGACAGGATATCCGGCGTCACGCCGGTATGCTCATGCGCGAAGAGCTTGCCGGTTCTGCCAATGCCAGTCTGGATCTCGTCGAAAATCAAAAGAATTCCGTGCTCGTCGCAAAGCTCGCGCAGGGCGCGCAGGAAGGTGGCCGGCACCGGCCGAACACCGCCCTCGCCCTGGATCGGCTCGATCATCAAGGCGGCGGTGTCGGGGCCGATCGCGGACTTCAGAGCCGGAATGTCGCCGAACGGGACCTGGTCGAACCCTTCGACTTTCGGTCCGAAGCCCTCGAGATACTTGGCCTGACCGCCGGCGGCGAGCGTCGCCAGAGTCCGGCCGTGGAAAGCTCCCTCAAAGGTGATGATGCGGAAGCGGTTGGGATTGCCGCTCGACGCGTGGAACTTGCGCGCCATCTTGATGGCGGCCTCATTGGCCTCGGCCCCGGAATTCGAGAAGAACACCACATCGGCGAAGCTGTGATCCACAAGCCGCTGCGCCAGACGCTCACCTTCCGGGATCTGGTAGAGGTTCGATGTATGCCACAGCTTGCCGGCCTGCTCGGTCAGCGCCTGGACCAGATGCGGGTGCGCGTGGCCGAGGGCGTTGACCGCGATGCCGGCGCCGAAATCGAGATATCGCTCGCCATCTCGGCCCACGAGCCAGGCTCCCTCCCCTCTTTCAAAGGAAAGATCGGCGCGGGCGTAAGTCTGCAGCAAGGGCGATGTCACGAGGTCGTCTCCGCCTGGATGGGCCAATGGTCACAGGGTGGGCCCGAAAAAGAAAGCGCCGCCCAGAAGGAGGCGGCAAGCTTTCGATTCTAATGTGAGGGCCAACGCTGTCAATTCAAGAGAAATGATCTAAAGCATCGCTTGTCGAAATGTCGGCGAAACGAGTTCCCTGGGGAAAACGCCCCCCCTTGTGCGGGGACTCTTGCGTCGGAGTCCACCGATCTAGTAACTTCGGGGCCGTCGAGTACGACATTCGTGCGGCGGCTTTCACCCCCAGGAGAGATCCTCGCGACGCGGTCACACCTTTGTCCGCGCAGCATAAGGGATTCAATCCGGCTCAAGAGCGGCCCCGATGGAAGGCAGTAAAAAATGACAGACGCGGGCATCAGTTGGACGGACGAGAGGGTCGAGCTTCTGAAGAAGCTCTGGAGCGACGGCTTGAGCGCAAGCCAGATCGCCACCGAACTCGGCAACGTGACCCGCAATGCGGTGATCGGAAAAGTCCATCGCCTCGGACTTTCCGGCCGCGCCAAGGACAAGGCCGCGGCCGCGCAACGTCCGCGCAAGGCGGCTCGCTCCCCGAGCGCGCCCGTTGCGATCCCGCCACAGAACCGCACCAACGTGATCATGGCCCCGGTGCCGCGCCCGCTCGTCATCCATGAAGAACCGGCGGTTCCGGCGGAGGACGATCTGGGAATTCCGGTCTCCGAGCGCGTGACCATCATGGAGTTGCGCGAGTCCATGTGCCGCTGGCCCATGGGGGATCCCACCAAAGCCGAATTCCGGTTCTGCGGCGCACGGTCGGTCAGCAGCCTCCCCTATTGCGACCATCACGCGCGCGTCGCCTATCAGCCCGTCGCCGACCGCAAGCGCGAGCGCAAGTTCGCTCGCGGCTAACGGCCGGGGCGTGCGAGGCGCCGCTGCCTGCGCACCGCCTTATTCGCTTCGCGCGAATGTCTCGTCGAACGAGTAGCCGGCACCACGCACGGTCCGGATCGGATCCGGTCTCCGCGGAAGGCTGATCGCCTTGCGAAGCCGGCCCACATGCACGTCCACCGTGCGCTCATCGATATAGACGTCCTGTCCCCACACGGCATTGAGAAGATGCTCGCGGCTGAAAACGCGCCCCGGGCTTCGCATGAGAAATTCCAGCAGGCGAAACTCCGTCGGGCCGAGCTGCAGCTCCTTGCCGTCGCGTCGCGCGCGATGGGTTTCCCGGTCGAGCTCCATATCGCCCGCCGTGAGAAGGGTCGAGATATGGGTGGGCTTGGTGCGGCGCAGAAGCGCGCGAACGCGGGCGAGAAGCTCCGGCACCGAGAACGGCTTGACGATGTAATCGTCCGCGCCCGTCGAGAGCCCGCGAATTCGATCGCCCTCCTCGCCGCGCGCCGTCAGCATGATGATCGGCATTCGCTCGGTCTCGGGGCGCACGCGGATGCGGCGGCATAATTCGATGCCCGAGAGGCCGGGCAGCATCCAGTCGAGCAGGACGAGATCGGGGATTTGTTCGCGAAGGCGGATTTCGGCCTCGTCGCCGCGCGCCACGCTGTCGACGTCGTATCCTTCGGCCTCCAGGTTGTAGCGCAGCAGCAGGGTCAGAGGCTCTTCGTCCTCGACGATCAGAACGCGCGGTCCCATGTCAGGCTCCGATCCCGACCGTGGCATCGATCGAGCGGTCGTTCTTCGGCCGATCGAGAGCAAGGTTCTCGCCGGTGACGAGGTAATGCACCGTCTCGGCGATATTCGTCGTGTGATCGCCGATGCGCTCGATGTTCTTGGCACAGAACAGAAGGTGCGTGCAGAACGAGATATTGCGCGGATCTTCCATCATGTAGGTCAGAAGCTCGCGGAAGACCGACGTGTAGAGCGCATCGATCGCCCCATCCCGACGCCAGACGTCGACGGCCTTGACGGTGTCCTGTTGTGCGTAGGCATCGAGCACGTCCTTGAGTTGCGCCAGGACGAGGTCGGTCATGTGCTGCACGCCGGCGGCGATTTTCTGCGGATGGAGCTGTCCACCGATGGCAAGGGCCCGCTTGGCGATATTCTTCGCGAGGTCGCCGATCCGCTCCACGTCTCCCGACACGCGGATGGCTGAAATCGTCTCGCGAAGATCGACGGCGAGCGGTTGCCGGCGGGCGATCGTCAGGATGGCGCTCTCCTCGACCTCACGCTGGAGAATGTCGAGGCGGCTGTCCGATGCGATCACCGTCTGAGCTAGGGGCTGATCGCCCCGAAGAAGCGCCGCGATGGACTCGACCAGCATTTTTTCGGCGATGCCGCCCATCTCCGAGATGCGGCGCCGCAGGTCCTGCAGGTCGTTGTCATAGGAACTGACGATGTGCTCCGACATGGAAGTCTCCGATGAAGCCGGGTCAGCCGAAGCGACCGGTGATGTAATCCTGCGTCTGTTTTTTGGTCGGCGTCATGAACATTTTGTTGGTGGGGCCGAACTCGACCAGCTCACCCAGATACATGAAGGCCGTGAACTGCGAGATGCGGGCGGCCTGCTGCATGTTGTGGGTGACGATGACGATGGTGAATTCCGTCCGCAGCTGCTCGATCAGCTCCTCGATCTTGCCCGTCGAGATGGGATCGAGCGCGGAGGTCGGTTCATCGAGGAGAATGACTTCCGGGTTCTGAGCGATCGTACGCGCGATGCAGAGGCGCTGCTGTTGCCCGCCCGACAGGCCGAGCCCCGATTGACGGAGCTTGTCCTTCGCCTCGTTCCACAGCGCCGCCTTTTTCAGCGCCTCCTCGACGCGACCGTCGAGCTCGGACTTCGGCAGTTTCTCGTACAGGCGAATGCCGAACGCGATGTTGTCGTAGATCGACATGGGAAATGGCGTCGGCTTCTGAAACACCATGCCGACCCGCGCACGCAATTCGTTCACGTCCACCGAAGACGAGAGAACATTCTGGCCGTCCAGTATGATTTGGCCATCCGCGCGCTGATCCGGATACAGGCTGTAGATGCGGTTGAAGGTGCGCAGCAGCGTCGATTTTCCGCACCCCGACGGCCCGATGAGCGCCGTAACCTGGCGATCGTGGAAGTTCAGCGAGACGTTTTTCAGCGCCTGGGCATCGCCATAGAAGAAGTTGAGGTCGCGCACCGCAATCCGGATCGGCGCATCGGCATCCGCCGCCGCCGCATGGCCGATGGCGCTGCTTGTGTTGACGGCGATTGGGCTCATCGAGCGGGATCCCTTTTCACGATCAGGCGTGCAACGACGGACAGCGCCAGAATCGACATGGTGATGAGGAGGGCGCCGGCCCAGGCAAGTTCGCGCCAGTTCTCGTAGGGCGCGAGGGCGAATTGGTAGATCATGACCGGCAGGTTCGAGACGCCGCCCATCAGGTTGCCCTTGAACCAAAAATTGTTGTTCAGCGCCGTGAAGAGCAATGGCGCGGTCTCGCCGGCGATGCGCGCCGTGGCAAGAAGCACGCCCGTGACCATGCCGGCGCGCGCCGCCCGCCAGCTCACCTGCATGATGACCGTGGACAGGGGCGCGCCCAACGCGGCTCCCGCCTCGCGTAAGGAGGCGGGCACGAGACGCAGCATGTCTTCGGTGGTGCGCACGATCACCGGAACAGCGATGATGGCGAGTGCGACGCCTCCCGCCCAGCCCGAATAGCTGCCCATCGGTTGGACCATGAGCGTATAGACGAATAAGCCGATGAGGATGCTCGGGGCTGCCAGCAGAACGTCATTCAGGAAGCGGATCGTCTCTGCCAGCTTCGAACCCTTGCCATATTCGGCCAGATAAGTGCCGGCCAGAACACCGACCGGCGTGGCAACGACGATCCCCAGAAAGGTGAGGATCAGGCTTCCCACCAGCGCATTGGCGATTCCGCCCCCCTGCGTGCCCGGTCCGGGGGTCGTCTGCGTGAAGAGCGCAGGTGAAAAACCGCTCACGCCTTCGATCAGCAGCATCAGCAATATCCACCCGAGAAAGAACGCGCCCAGCATGGTGAAGAGTGCGCAGATCACCTTCAGCGCGCGATCGGCCATATATCGGCTGCGGCGCACGCGACCCCAGGGCTTGGCGGAAGTCATGCGAGCATTCTTTGAGACCATGTCCATGATCGCCTCCTAGCGGGCGTTGACGCGGGCGATCAGAACGCGCGCCAGCACAAGGACCGCGAAGGTCACCAGAAACAGGATGCAGCCCAGCGCCATCAGCGCGTTGAGCTGAAGTCCGAGGGCCTCGTTGAATTCATTGGCGATGCGCGACGCGATCGTCGATCCGGGATCGAAGAGCGACGCAGAGAGGCGGTTGGCGTTGCCGACCACGAAGGTCACGGCCATCGTCTCACCGAGCGCGCGGCCAAGACCCAGCATGACCGCGCCGATGATGCTCACGCCGGCCTGTGGCAGCAGCACATGGCGCACGACCTCCCACGTGGTGCAACCGATCCCGTAGGCACTCTCCCGCAGGATCGGCGGCATCTGGTCGAAAATATCGCGCGTAATCGAGGCCACGAACGGAATGATCATCACCGCGAGAATGATGCCCGCGGTGAGAACACCGACGCCCGAAGGCACGCTCGCATGCAGAATGGTCCCGACGATCGGAAGTCCTTCCACGAGGTTCGACACCGGAATCTGGACAAATCTTGCAAAGAGGGGTGCGAAGACGAAGAGGCCCCACATGCCGTAGATGATGCTCGGCACGGCGGCCAGCAGCTCGATGGTCGTGGCGACGGGCCGCTTGAGCCAGGGCGGGCAGAGCTGTGTGAGAAAGATCGCGATGCCGAGCGATACGGGGACACCGATCACAAGCGCGATGAGCGCGGTGGTGAGGGTTCCGACGACGGCGACCCAAGCGCCGTATTGGTCGCGCTGCACGTCCCAGACGCTCGACGTGATGAAACCAAGGCCGAACTCGCGAAACGCCGGGAGGCCGCCATAGATCATCGAAACGAGAATGCCCGCCAGCACGATCAACACCAGCAGCGCCGAACCGAGACTCGCGAAGCGGAAGAACCGGTCGAAGCTCTTTGGCGGCGAGCGGCGGACAGGAGCGCTCTTGCGCGTCGTCGCGAGACGTTCTTGCGAGAGAGCTACCATCCGCCGATCCGATTCCTGCAAATGCGCCGGGTTTACTTCTTGACGACCGGTTGGCCCGACTTGTCCTTGATGTCGCTTGCCCAGGTTGCGCGCACGGTATCCTTTACCTGTGCGGGGAGCGGCACGTAGTCGAGCTCTGTGGCCAACTTATCGCCGTTCTGGAACGCCCAGTCGAAGAATTTCAGAGCTTCGGCAACCTGTTCGGGCTTTTCGGGGCTCTTGGGCACGAGGATGAAGGTCGGCGCGGTGATCGGCCAGGCTTCATCGCCGGGCTGGTTGGTCAGCGAAATGCCATAGCCGGGCTCTTTCTTCCAATCGGCGCCCGCCGCGGCGGCCTGGAACGTCTTGGCGTCCGGCGTCACGAACTTTCCATCCTTGTTCTGGATTTGCGCGAACGGAATGCTGTTCTGCTTGGCATAGGCGAATTCCACATAGCCGATGGCATTGGGAACCTGTTTGACGAGAGCCGCAACGCCTTCATTGCCCTTGCCGCCCTGACCCACCGGCCACTGCACGGATGCGCCGGCGCCGGGTCCGCTCTTCCAGCTTTCGGAAACCTGCGACAGATAGGTGGTGAACACGCTGGTGGTGCCCGATCCGTCCGAGCGATAGACGGCGGTGATCGTTGCCTCGGGCAGCTTCACGCCGTCGTTAGTCTTCGTGATCCTGGCATCGTTCCACTTGGTGATCTTGCCGTTGAAGATGTCGGCGAGGACGTCGCCGGTCAGCTTGAGCTTGCCGGATTCGACCCCCGGGATGTTGTACACGGCGACGACGCCGCCCATCACCATGGGAAACTGCACGAACCCGTCCTTGTCGAGTTCCTGGCCCTTCAGCGGAGCGTCGGTGGCGCCGAAATCGACCGTCTTGGCGCGGATCTGGCGAATGCCGCCGCTCGAGCCGATCGACTGGTAGTTCAGGCTGTTATTGGTCTCTTTCTTGTAGGCCTCGGCCCATTTCGCATAAACCGGGAACGGAAACGTCGCGCCCGCGCCGGTGATTTCGGCGGCCATGGCGGCGCTCGGCAGAGAGGCGGCGAGGAGGCCGGCCACGACGGCGAAGGGTAGGAATTTCACGAGACATCTCCTTGTTCACAGAAGCGGGGGTCGTGAATAACGCGTCTGACCCTGCCGCACCGGACACCTACGGGCTCTCAATGTCGGGTCTACGACAGTTGGATGACAGTTCCGTGACACTCGACAGGGGGCTCAGGCGGCGCGGGAATCGGCCTCCGGGAACCTCACCACGAAGCAGGCGCCGGCGCCCGGCTCGCTCTCGATTTCCAGGCTGCCCCGGTGACGGTTCACAATGTGCTTTACGATGGCGAGTCCCAGTCCCGTGCCGCCCTTCTGGCGGCTCTGCTCCACATCGACGCGATAGAAACGCTCGGTCAGCCGTGGCAGGTGTTCGGGCGCGATGCCGGGTCCGTAATCGCGCACGCTGAGGACGGCCTGTCCGCGTCCGTCCGGTGCCTGGGCGCGGCCGAGCGCAACATCCACCTTGCCGCCTCCCTCGCCGTATTTCGCCGCATTGGTGATGAGGTTCTCCAGCAGGCGCAAAAGTTCGTCCCTGTCGCCGAGCACGATGACGGGCCCGGGCGGAAGCTCGGCGTGGAGCGCCACGCCACGGTCGCGCGCGAGCGCCGTCAGGGCCTCGATCATCTGGCGCGCGATATCCGCCAGATCCACGCGGGAGGTCGGGGGAACGTGGAGCCGCATCTCGATGCGCGACAACGACAGCAAGTCGTCGATGAGCCGCGTCATCCGCTGCGCCTGCTGGCGCATGATGTCGAGAAAGCGCTCGCGGGCCGCCGGGTCGTTGCGGGCCGGGCCTTGCAGGGTTTCGACGAAGCCGAGCAACGATGCCAGCGGGGTGCGCAGTTCGTGGCTGGCATTGGCGACGAAATCCGTCCGCATGGCTTCCAGACGGCGCGCCGACGTGAGGTCGCGGAAAAACAGCACCACCCCGGAGCGCGCGTCGCGATCGAGCGCCTCCGAACGGAGGGGGCCGATATGAACCTCGAAAGTCCGCTCGCTGGGCACATGCTCCGAATATTCGACGCGCAGCGGCTCGCTGGAGGCCAGAACGGCGTCGATGCCGTCGAGGACGACGGGAGAGCGGAGAGCAAAGGACAGTGGGTGACCGAGCTTCAGCCCCGGCAGAAGGAGACGGGCGGCTTCATTGGCTTCGACCACCAGGGCGCGCTGATCGACGAGGATCACGGGATCGGGAATATGGGCCAGAACGGCGTCGGCGACGCCGGGGTTCCGTCCCGCATCGGGCGCAATCGCCCGAAATGGGCCGATCCGGCGCTTTGGCGCCAGAATTGCGCTGAGGGCGATCCCGACGATGCCGGAGGCGGCGAGGAGCACGCTCAATTGACCCGTAAAGGCCGCGGTCGCGAGCACGACCAGGCACGCGAGAGCGGCGCTTCGCACCGCCAAGGCAATGCCAGACCCTTTCGGGTAGGCTGTCTGGCCGCTTTCGGTGGTCTCAATCATATCCGTCCAGAGATGCGCAGAAGAGACCGCCTGAGTAATGCGCCCGGAGAAAAGAGTCATCCGGCGATCGTCTTACGCCGCCTCGACCTCTTCCTGCTCCTCGTCCTCCCTGAAGGCCGCCCGGGACGATTTGATCCGGTTGCGGATTTCGTAGGCGCCGAGGAATGCCAGCGCGACCACGAAAGGCACGAGGTAATAGCAAAGGCGGTAGAGCAGCAGGGCCCCCAGAACCGGCTCGCGCGGGTAGCTCGAAAGGGCGAGGAGGATTGTCGCCTCGAAGACGCCGAGACCACCCGGCGCATGGCTCGCGACGCCGAGCATCACGGCGAAGATGTAGATGGCCAGAAAGGTTTCGAACCCGATATTGTGCCCCCCCGGCAGGAGGACGAACAGCACGGCGGCGCCCGCGCAAACGTCCGCGGCGCCAATGAGCATCTGCGCGACGGTGAGCCTGAACCCGGGCAATTCGAGCCGCCATCCCTGGATCTTGACCGCCCGGCGTTTCAGCGAAACCCACGCCAGATAGGCCACGACCAGGATCGCGGCGATCAGGCCGATGAGCTGATTGATCCAGATATTCGTGTAGACGAGGCTCGAGACCTCAGGGGCCTGGCGGATCATGCTCCAGGCGAGAACCAGTGTCATGCCGAGCCAGAACGTCACGCCGGCGATCACCGTCAGGCTCGCGACCCGCCCCGCGCTCAGGCCACGGGGAGCGTAAATCCAATACCGGACCGTCCCCGCCGTCAGAAGGGGAAACCCGAGCGTGAAACTGACGGCGTAGCTCGTAAAGGAGGCCAGCGCCGTGGTGCGATAGGGAATATGGACCTTGATCTGCCGCAGCGCGATGGCGTCGTAGCAGGTGAGCAGGCTGTAGCTGACGGCCGTCAGCAGGATCGCAAGCCCGATCTGCCTCACGCTCGCGGCCGTGAAGGCCGTCTTCAACTCCTCGACATCGATGCCGGACACGACATGCCACAGGACCACGAGCGAGGCGGCGAACAGGGTCACGCTGGCCGCCATGCCGATCCACGCGAAGCGGCGTGACCGCCGTTCCTTGGGATGAAGCGCCTCGACGGAGGTCATCTCCGGTGCGGGCAAGGGGCGAAGGCTCATGTCGTTCATGAAGTATGGAAACCAGCTCGACTTGCAAAAAGAGGAGACGTCCGGCCGAGAATGCTCTGCATCTAGGGACTCGGAGCGAAAACCACCAGACGCCGGGACGATCGATAATGCTTTCGCCCCCGGCAAGCCACCTTTTGACCCGGGGAAGTCACAGGTTAAGGTTGACGTCGGCGACGGGCTCGGAAAAAAGCCCGTAACTGTGGTTATACTAAGGGGGCCGCCGCCGGTCGGCGGTCCTTCGGGGGAAAGCGGTGGAGTCCAACAACCAAGAGAGCCTCTTCGCTATGCTCGCCGAGCGGCTCCCGCATCTTGTCTGGTGGACCCGGCCGGATGGCTATCATGAATTTTTCAACCGCCGGTGGTATAATCTGACCGGGCTGACGCCCGCTCAGTCGCTGGGACGCCAGTGGCGCGCCGCGATTCACCAGGACGATCTTCCGCAGGTGGATTCCCGTTGGAGCGAGGCTATCGCGTCGGGCCAGCCCTACGAGGCCGAGCATCGCATCAGAACCGCCGCGGGACATTATTGCTGGGCGTTGAGTCGAGGCTTGCCGGACCGCGACGAGGCCGGAAACGTGGTGCGCTGGTTCGGCACCTGCACGATGATCGACGCGCAGAAAAAGGCAGAGGATTCCCGTCGGGTTCTGGAAGATCAATACCGGCTCGCCCTCGATGCGGCCAAACTCGGGACGTGGCGGATCGAGCTGGATACCGGCACGATCAGCTGGGATGCAGGCAGTTGCGCTCTGTTCGGCCTCCCGACTGACAGCCTGATGAGCATGCAATTCGACGACGCGATGGAGCGGATCCATCCCGACGATCGGGAGAATGTCCGCGCCAGGATCGCAGCTGCGACCGCCCCCGGCTCCAACGGTCTCTACGAAGTGGAATGYCGCACCCTTCTGTCCGATGGCACCACACGATGGACGCGGTCCAACGGCCGGGTGTTTTTTGCCGAGAACGAGACCGAGCCGCGCATCGCGGGCCTTTCGGGTGTGGTGAGCGACATTACCGAAAGTCGCCTCGCATCCGACGCCCAGGAACTCCTGACCCGCGAATTGACCCACCGGGTCAAAAATCTCTTTGCCATCGCCAACGGCATGGTGTCGATGACGGCACGGACGGCGAAGGACACCAAGGAGATGGCGACCGCCTTGCGGGGTCGCCTCGGCGCCCTCTCGCGGGCTCACGAACTGGTCCAGCCCGTGGCCGCGTCCTCGTCCGCGCAGGTCGGCCTCGACGAGTTGATCGCCGCGGTACTGTCGCCCTACACCCAGGACGAGTCCTCGAAGGTCGAGGTCGGCGGCCCTCACGTCGGCGTCGGAGCCAACACCACGACCAGCTTGGCGCTGGTACTGCATGAACTCGCCACCAACGCGGCGAAATACGGCTGCCTCTCGCAGCCGCGAGGGCATCTGGCCATCCACTGGACCGCAACGGAAACCGCCGTTGAGGTCACGTGGACCGAGATGGGCGGCCCACGGATCGAAGCGGTGCCGACCTTCGAAGGCTTCGGCAGTCAGTTGGCGCAGCGCAGCATCGCCGGCCAATTGGGCGGCAGCCTCGAACGCGACTGGAACGCCGAAGGTTTATGCGTTCGCATGGTCCTGCCGTTCGATCGCCTATGCCTGTGAGTGCGATCCCTGAAAGGGCTCGCGGATGATTTCATATCGCAGCGCCCTGATCCTCGGCGGCGCCCGTTCGGGGAAAAGCCGCTTCGCGCAGGCGACCGTCGAGGCGGCCTCAAAACAACGCGTCTTCATCGCGACCGCGCAGGCGTTCGACGACGAAATGCAGGAGCGAATTTCCCGACATCAGGCGGATCGCGATGCGCATTGGAAGACCCGGGAGGCGAACCTCGACCTCGTCGATGCGATCCGCTCCGAGGTCGGCCCGAACCGCGCCGTCCTCGTCGATTGTCTGACCTTGTGGCTGTCCAATCTGCTACTGGCCGGGAAGGACCCGGATCATGAGACCGACGGACTCATCGAGGCGATCGCATTCGCCACAGGTCCGCTCGTTCTGGTTTCGAATGAAGTCGGCCAGGGAATCGTTCCCGCGACGCCGCTCGGCCGGCTTTTTCGTGACGCCCAGGGACGCCTCAATCAACGGGTGGCGCAGGCCGTGCAAGCGGTCGTGTTCGTCACCGCCGGATGCCCGACCCTGCTGAAACCCACCCCCTATTTCGATCTCAAACTCGCATGAGCCTCCGCATACCCGCCATCATGATCCAGGGCACCGGATCCAATGTGGGCAAATCGTTGCTGGTTGCTGGCCTGTGCCGCCACTTCGCCCGGCAAGGCCTGCGCGTGCGGCCGTTCAAGCCGCAGAACATGTCGAACAATGCTGCCGCCGTTGAAGGTGGCGAGATCGGCCGTGCGCAGGCTCTGCAGGCGCGAGCAGCGATGGTGCAGCCGAACGTGCACATGAATCCCGTGCTGCTGAAGCCCGAAACGGATCGCCGCTCGCAGATCATCGTGCAGGGCCAGCGCTTCGGCCGGCTGGAGGCTGAGACGTACCGTCAGCGCGGCGCGCTCCTGCCCTTCGTGCTCGACAGTTTTGCGCAGCTGGGCGCAAGGGCGGACCTGATCGTGGTCGAAGGCGCGGGCAGTCCGGCCGAGACCAATCTACGCCACGGCGATATCGCCAATATGGGATTTGCAGCCGCCGCGAACGTTCCGGTGATCCTTGCCGGCGATATCGACCGAGGCGGCGTGATCGCAAGCCTCGTGGGCACGCACACGGTCCTTGACGATGAAGACAGACGTCGCATCCGCGGCTTTCTCATCAACAAATTTCGTGGCGATGCGACGCTTTTTGCCGATGGCATCGAGACGATCGAAAAAAGAACGGGCTGGCCCTCGCTCGGCATCCTTCCTTGGTTACCGCACGCCCATACCTTGCCGGCCGAGGACGCGCTCGATATGGCGTCGGCTCCGCGCGAAGGGGCGGCCATCAAGATCGCGGTGCCAATGCTGCCGCGGATTGCGAATTTCGACGATCTCGACCCGCTCAAGCTTGATCCAACCGTCGACCTGAGAATCGTTTCTCCCGGCACGCCATTGCCGCTCGACGCTCACCTGATCATCATTCCGGGCTCGAAAGCGACGATCGCCGATCTCGGTTTTCTGCGCCAGCAGGGTTGGCACATCGATCTTGCGGCGCATGTGCGCCGTGGCGGGCAAGTGCTGGGATTGTGCGGCGGCTATCAGATGCTCGGGCGGACGCTTTCCGACCCCGATGGGATCGAAGGACCGGCGGGGACATGCGAGGGTTTGGGTCTCCTCGCCGTCGACACCGTCCTCACGAACGACAAGACCGTACGACCGGTTATGGCGCGACACGCGGCAAGCAACCTCGAACTCGAGGCTTATGAAATCCATCTCGGCGTCACCACGGGTGTCGACACGAAACAAGCACCGTTTCGGTGCGACGGCGCGGTGGAAGGCGCCATGTCGGCGGATGGCCGCATCATCGGCACCTACCTGCACGGCCTGTTCACCACGGACGCATTCCGCGAAGTCTTTCTCGGTTCGCTCACCGCCGACCGGCAGCCCACCGGATTTCGCTACGGCGCGGAAGTCGAAGCCAGCCTCGAGGCCTTGGCGGATCATGTCGGAGAGCATCTCGACACCGCACGATTGCTCGAAATCGCACGGGAGAGAGTCTAGTCATCGAATTTTTGCGCGAACCTGCGCCGCCAGTGCGTCTATGAGGGCAGGCGTCGATGGGCCGCCGCAGAGCGACAAGGCGCCGGCGACGAAAAGGCGCCTTTCGGGCGTGACCGCCGCCGCCAGCGCCGGATGCGTGAGCAACGCCGATCCATTGTCGACCGCGCGCGCGGAATCCTCGTCGAGCAGGAGAAAATCGGGTGGCGACGAGACGATGGTCTCCAATCGCACGACGCCGCCGCGTTTCAGCCCCAGCGCATCCTGATGCAGCACGAAACCCATATGGCGGAGAATCTCGCCGACGAGGGAGTCCGATGCCGGCACCCACCCCCGCCGATAATAGACCAGGATGCTGCGACCGGGCGGCACGATATTCGCTGAGCGCGCCAGCGCATCGTCAATCTCCGCGATTACGCTTTCGCCGCGATCCGCGTGACCGAGGCGCTTCGCCAACGACATGATCTGCTCGCGTCCGTGAGCGAGGGAACGCCACGGCTCGAGCGTCTCAACGTTGAAGCCTTGTCGACGCAGCAGCGCCGTGCGGGCCTGCTGCCCGAACGTTCCGGTGACGACCAGATCCGCCCCGCTGAACAGAATCGATTCTCCCTTCCCGTCATTCGCCGCAACCGCACGCGCCTCCCCGGCGAGATGCGACATCGCAGGGTCACGTGAGAGCGGGCTAAGGGAGCCAATCTGGTGCGGAGCCGCCAATCGCAGCAGAAGTTGATCGGCACAGAGATTGAGTGAGACCACGCGACCGGGACGCTCGGCCGCGATAGCCGCAATCGTTACCCAGGTGGAGAGCATCGGGATGGCGATGAAGCAAACGCCGAAGCGCCGGCGGCTTTCCTTGGCGTTCCACATTCCCGAGACTCGCCTCATCCCCATGAAAGCCATACGAGCAGCAGCGCTATCGCACCCGCCTCAATCGCGCAGGCGACACGATAGACCCGAAGCGCCGCCAGGATATCGACGGACGTCGCATCGGCTCGCCCCCTGCCCATCCATCCATCGTCGACCAACACCCCATCGTAGGTTCGCGGACCGGCCAATCGCAATCCCAAGGCTCCGGCCATCGCGGCCTCCGGCCAACCGGCATTCGGTGAGCGATGGCGGCGCGCATCGCGCCAGACGGCCTTGGCCGATGTGACCGCGCTGCACCCTGGCAGCAGCGCCGCCGCAAGAATGATCAGGAGCGCGGCGAGCCGGGAGGCCGGCAGATTGACGAGGTCGTCGAGGCGAGCCGCGGACCAGCCATAGGCCGCGTAGCGGGGGCTGCGATGGCCGATCATGCTGTCGGCCGTGTTGATGGTCTTGTAGGCGACAGCCGCCGGGAGCCCGCCCCCAGCCATGTAGAGAACCGGCGCCACAATCCCGTCCGAGAAGTTCTCCGCGAGACTCTCGATGGCGGCGCGCGCCACGGCGGGAGCGTCGAGGGATTGCGGGTCCCGTCCAACGATGTGGGCGATGGCCTCTCGCCCGTGCTGGAGATCGACGGCAAGACCCGCCGCCACATCTGCGACGTGATCATGGAGGCTTCGTTGGGCAAGCAGGCTGCTTCCCAGCAGACCGAGTGCCAGGAAAGCCGCGCCGTCGAGGACCAGCGAGATCACTCGGACCATTCCAACCGCCACGGCAACGGTCACCGTAAGCGTCACGACCAGCGCCACTATGCCGAGAAAGCGCCGTTCGGTTGGCGACCTGTCGGACGAGTTCAAGCGCTTTTCCAAAAAGTCGATCAGCGCCCCGATCCACGTAACCGGATGCCCGATGGTCTTGAATATGCGCGCCGGATAGCCGAAGCAGATCTCGATCGCGAGCGCCGTCAACGCGGTCAGCATGGTGGCAAGAAGGAACGGCATCGGGCCCGGAGCATTTGGCGTGAATCACGGCGGCAACCTTCATGACGCAAAAGCGCTCTTCCCGAAAGCGCCGGAGCCCTGGATCGACCTTTCGACCGGGATCAACCCGACTGCCTACCCGTTCTCCCCCATCGAGCCCGATGCTTTCACCCGATTGCCGTCGGCCCAGACGGTCCTCGATCTGGAGCGGATCGCAGCGCGTGCCTACGGCGTTGCCGATCCTGGGCGGGTCGTCGCCGCATCCGGTTCGCAGATTCTCATCGAGTTGCTTCCGCGACTTCGTCCCAAGGGCCGCGTCGCGGTCGTGGGCCCCACCTACAACGAGCACGCCGCCTGCTGGCAACGCCACGGGCATTCCTGCACCATCGTCGACACGCTCGCCGCCGCCGTTGCAGGGCGGCCCGACGTTGTCGTGGCGGTCAATCCTAACAACCCCGACGGGCGCGTCATCCCGGCGGCTGATCTGGAGAAAGCGGCGGCCACGCTCGCGCAAACCGGCGGATGGCTCGTTATCGACGAGGCATTCGCGGATTTCGAAGAGAGCGTGTCGGTGGCCCATCGCAATCTGCCCGCAACGATCATTCTGCGATCGTTCGGAAAAACCTACGGCCTTGCCGGTCTCAGGCTTGGCTTCGCCATCGCGCCGCAAGGATTGAGCGAGAGCATCCGTGGCGCTCTCGGCTTGTGGTCGATTTCCGGGCCTGCGCTGGCGATCGGAGCCGCGGCGCTTGCCGATTCCTCATGGATCACCGCCCAGGCGCTGGCGCTTCGCCAGGCCGTCATCCACCTCGATGGCATGCTCCTGAGCAGTGGTTTCGACGTCGTCGGCGGCACGCTTCTGTTTCGCCTGGCGCGGCATCCGGACGCCGCATCGAAGTTCGAGTCCCTTGCCCGCGCCGGCATCTGGGTGCGGAAGTTTCCTCACGATTCCAGCATTCTTCGCTTCGGCATCCCGACGCAGGAGGCCGTTGGGCGTCTCGAAAATGCGCTCAGGCGAGAATCTTCCGCATGAAGAAGCGCGGATAAATCGGGCCGTCGCCTTCGAGTTGGCCGAACACCTCGAAGCCGAGCCCCTCGTAAAACGGCCGCGCCTGAAACGCATAGGTGTCGAGCCACATGTGATCGCAGCCGCGCCGCCGCGCTTCCACCTCCGCCGCGCCGATGAGCCGCGCGCCAATCCCCTGGCGGCGGAAGGCTTCCGGCACAACCAGCATGTCGATATGAAAGCCGCCCCAGCGTGACTGGGCCCAGAGACCGCCCAGGGTCTCGCGGGTTTCGGGATGCTGAAGCACGACGGCGAATTCGCGATTATCCGGCGCGCCGACCGCTTGCGTGGTGAACCGGCGCAGTTCCGCAAGCGCACGGTCATATTCGGCCGCAGGCGGATCGTCCGTCTCGATGAAAATCAACTCCACGGCCTGACCCTGCCCGTTACGTCCCAGCGGCACCTTCCAAGCACACGGTGTTTCGGGATGTCAAACGCCGCCAAGCTTCGCCTGTCGCCGGAAAAAATGTGTTTCAGGGGAAAGTTTGCCCCGTCGATCCCCTATCTTCAGGGAGGCGACGGGTCGTCGCACTTGGTGCAGACTTCGATCTGTAAAGGTCAAGCTGACCTATTCTGAACACATCAGGAGGTGATGAGGCCGGCCATCCGAAATCAAAAAGCACTGCGAGCTGCTTTCTGTGCAGCAGCGCGGCATCCCACTGGGGGTTTCCTGTATGAGAACCGACCTGACGGCGTCAGATGACGCTGGACAGACTGAATGTTATTGCAAAAGCAAGTTTCTAGTCTGCATTTGTGCTTCGACTCCGGACACATATTCTTTAATTAATCCTTTCCGCTTCGATGGGTTCCGCCGCTGTTTGCTCGGCATCGTATTCGGCCTCTGCATGACGGTTGATCTGGCGGCGGGCGCCGCGATGGCCGCGCAGGACCGTGATCTGGCGCAGGTCTCCGCGAGCGATCCCCTGGAGGCGCTGACAATTCCGGCCGCGGCGGATATTCGCGACGTCCGCGCCACCATCATTGCCGGCCTCGCAGCCGCACACGCGCCGGACGAACTGCATCCCGACGAGACCGACGCCGTTTCGAGTTCGTATCTGACTTTCGGGGACCACCGGGTACCCATCTGGATCGTCGATTCGATTACGCGCGGTGCGCAGGCAAGCGGCGCGGACCCGGTCTACATGATGGCGCTCGCCGACAAGGAATCGAGCTTCATCCCACACAACAAGGCCGCGACCTCGTCCGCCGAAGGACTCTTTCAATTCATCGCCGGCACGTGGCTGGAGGCCGTCCGCTCATTCGGAGCCAAGCATGGCTACGCTGCGGAAGCTGCCGCCATCGAAATGGTCGGCGGCCAGCTCATGGTGCCGGACGAGCGAATGCGCGAGCATATTCTCGGTTTGCGTCGCAATGCCTACGTGTCGGCCTTGATGGCGGGTGAGTTGAAGATGCGCGATACAGCGACCATCGAAGGAAAGCTCGGCCGTAAAATCAGCCGGTCCGAGTTCTACCTGTCGCATTTCTTCGGGGTCGACCGGGCAAGAAAATTTATGAGCCTGGTCGACGACAAGCCCAAGCAGAGCGCGCCGCGCTTGTTTCCCGCCGCCGCGCGGGCCAACAAGGCCCTGTTCTACAAACAGGTCGGCCGCAAGACGAAGCAGCTCACAGTGGCGGAGGTCTATGAGAAAATCGACGCCATGATCGACACCCGACTCGATCGCTACGAGGGCGTGCTCGACTTGAGAGTGGCCGAAGCAGCGCTCTGACCGGCCTCGTCATGGGAGACGGGCTTCGCGACGGCGGCTGCATCCCCGGCGTGCTCCGGTTCCGACGGAAGAGTTAAGGAAGCAGCGGCGGAACTCGTCGCTGGCACGTCGGCAAACGTGCCTTTGACCGGATCGCGCCGCAGCATGCGAATCCGCACGAGCACGAAGATTGCAAGCATCAGCGAGACGATGGCCGAATAGACGAACAAGCCGTTGGGCCCGAGCCAGTCCATCGCCATCGCTCCGATGAGCGGCCCGATGGTGACGCCGGTGGCCCACGAGAACAGAAGCGTGCCAACCGTCGAGATGATCTGATCGGGCTCGACGATATCGCACGCATGCGCCACACAGACCGAGTAGACGCAAAGGGCCGTCCCGCCCCACGCCGCGAAGGCGAACAGCAGGAAGGTTTGCGCGCCATACGTGCTCGCCACCAAAATCGCGAGGGACACCGCGCAGGTGGCGCCGGCGAGGGAAGCGATCACGTAACGCCTGTCGGAGCGGTCCGACCACCAGCCAAGTGGCCATTGCATCACGAGACTGCCGGCCTGCAGCGCGAACAGAAGGGCCGCGGCCTTGTCCTGGCTGAGCCCGATGCTGACGCCGAAAACCGGCGTGATGGCAATCACCGGCCCGTTGATGAGACCGACCGCGAAAGCTCCGATCACAGCGGACGGAACGACGGTGAACAACGCGCGCACGCGAATCCTGACCGTGCGCGGCGGCGGCGGYTCTGCGGTCGATGTCGCGGCGATGGGCAGCAGCGACAGCGACAATATCGCACTGACGGCGAGAAACAGACCGTCGGTCTTGATGCTGCCGAACGCGATACCGAGCGGCGACAGCATCAGGGCGATCTTGGTCGCCATCATGTAGATCGAAAGCGTCCTGCCACGGTGGGACGAAGTCGCGCGAGCGCTGATCCATCCATCCGTAACGGTGAAGATGCACGCGAAGGTCATGCCCGAGGCGCCTCGCAGAAGCGCCCATGCCAAGGTCGAATGCGCCTGCGTCATCGCCAACACGAGAACCGCGACGATCGCCGCGAGGCTCGCGAAAGCGCGGATATATCCGACATGTCGGATGAAGAGCGGAGCGAGGAAACACCCGGACGAGAATCCGAGCCCGTAGGCTGCCGCGACGATGCCGATCGCCGAAATCGGCAATCCCTCGGCCTGCATGCGCAGCGGCATCAAGGCCTGCAAGAGCCCGTTGCCAGCCTGCAGCAACGTGGCGGCGGCCGTAATCGTCCAGATGAGAGAAAGCGAGGAGGTCACGGCAAACAGGAGTTGGGAAGCAACGGGCGCGTCTTACCGTAGAAGAGGGCACCCGCCGCGATAGATCAAGGTGAATTCCACGGCGGGGCCAAAAAGGCGGTCGCGCGCGCGACAGGCAAGCCTTTCGCGCCGTTTACGAGTCCGACGACCCGCGGGTTTCCCGGTGTCGGGCGACTTCCTGGAAGCTGGCAAAGAGATAGAAGCCATTGAACCGCACGCCGGTTGCTGCGGCCTGCCTGTCGAATCCCAGCGGCCCGGCGCGTGGGTTCTCAAGGCGCCCTTCAAAGCGCCAATGCGGGCCAACCACGAAAGGCGGAACAGAACGTTCCTCCGGGACCGCGCAGGAGAGTCCGTCCGGGCCTGTACTCCGAAAGAGATTGTAGGCGTACATGGAAGACCTCCCCAAACCGCGAATCACTTCTTGAGGACGCATACTCGGCCAACACCTTGGCGGGAGTATGAACCCGCGGAAGGCAAAATGCGAGTCGCCGTTGGCGGGTCGGCGGATCCCGGGCTAGCATGACACATCGAATGATCAGCGAGGGAGAATCGCCATGGCGCGTTACATCAAGCACGGCCGTTGGAGCGTTGGCCTGATCGCCGCCCTGATGTTCCCGGGATATGTCCTCGCACAGGCCCTCGCCCCGGCGCCCGAGGCGCCGACCGGTCGCGCGGCAAAGACATCCGGGTCGGCCACGCGCGACATGGTAGCGGCGGCCAATCCCCTCGCTGCCCAGGCCGGCCGCGAAATTCTCGCCGCCGGCGGAAGCGCGGTAGACGCGGCCGTCGCGGTGCAATTGGTTTTGAACCTGGTCGAGCCGCAGAGTTCCGGCATCGGCGGCGGGGCCTTCATGGTGTTCTGGGATGGGACGGCCATGACCACGCTGGACGGCCGCGAAACGGCGCCCGCCGCCGCCAAGCCCGAGCGCTTTCTCGGACCGGACGGCAAACCGATGAAATTCTACGACGCGGTTATCGGCGGTCGGTCGGTCGGCGTCCCAGGCACCATCCGCCTCCTCGAGACCGCGCACAAACGCTGGGGCAAGTTGCCCTGGAACCAGGTCATCGAACCGGCCGCAAGCCTCGCGGAGAACGGCTTCACGATTTCGCCCCGGCTGAACGGCTTGCTGAGCCAGGAGAAATACCTCGCCGGCGACCCGGCTGCCCGGGCTTATTTCTATGATCCCGAGGGCAAGCCGAAGGCCGTCGGAACGGTCCTGAAAAACCCTGCTTTCGCCAAAACGCTGCGTTTGATCGCCGATAAAGGTGCGGACGCCTTCTACACCGGCGAGGTTGCCGAGGATGTTGTGGCGACCGTAACCGGCCATGCCGCCAATCCGGGCGACATGACCCTTGACGACCTGAAAACCTACAAGGTGGAGGAGCGGCCGGCTCTGTGCGGTCCTTATCGGCGCTACACGGTCTGCGGCATGGGTCCCCCGAGTTCCGGCCAGGTCGCCGTACAGCAGATCCTCGGGATCCTCCAGGAGACCGACATGGCGGCCCTCAAACCGGGTCCCGAGGCGGTGCACTGGATTTCGGAGGCCGGTCGCCTCGCCTATGCGGATCGCGCGCTCTATCTCGCCGATCCGGGCTTTGTCAGCGTTCCGGTCAAAGGTCTTACAGACGCGGGCTACCTCAAGGGACGGGCCGCGCTCGTCGACCCGTCTCGCTCCATGGGCAAGGCGAAGCCCGGTGAACCGCCATTCCAGAAGACGTTCCGGTGGGGCGCCTCCGAGGGCATCGAGTTCGGGACGAGCCACATGTCCATCGTCGACCGCAACGGTCAGGCGGTGTCGATGACGACCACCATCGAGGACGGCTTTGGCGCGCGGCTGATGACCAAAAGCGGCTTCCTGCTCAACAACGAGCTCACCGATTTCTCCTTTGCGACGGTCGAGGACGGGAGGCCGGTGGCGAACCGGGTCGAGGCGGGAAAGCGGCCCCGCAGCTCGATGGCGCCGACCATCGTTCTCGATGAAAACAACAAGCTCTACGCCGTCGTCGGATCCCCGGGAGGGAGCCTCATCATCAATTACGTCGCGAAGACGCTCGTGGGCCTCCTCGACTGGAAGCTGGACCCACAGGTGGCCGCCGACCTTCCCAATATGGGAAGCCGAAACGGCCCGACCGAGCTGGAAGCCGGGACCGAGGCAGCCGAATGGAAGGCGGGACTGGAGGCGAAGGGACACGACGTCAAGCTGATCGACCAGAATTCCGGCATTCACGCCATCGTGGTCACGCCCGCGGGACTCGTGGGCGGCGCTGACAGCCGGCGCGAGGGCGTGGCCATCGGGAACTGAGCCTGGGACGCCTGCCGGAGCGCCCAACTTTGACGAAACAGGGTTCTTGTCGCAGAAGGAGCGCGTAAGAAGTTTCGCGAGGACGCATATGAAAAGGTTTCTGGTCACCGGCGGGGCCGGCTTCATCGGCTCGGCGGTCGCCCGGATGCTGGTTCGCGACACGCCCCACGAGGTCATGGTGGTCGACAAGCTCACCTATGCGGGCAATCTCGACTCGCTCAAACCGGTGGCCAACAGCCCGCGCTACCGCTTCGAGCAGGCCGACATCGTCGATGCGGACAGGATGCGGTCGGTCATCGAGAGCTTCAGGCCGGATGTGGTCATGCATCTCGCGGCCGAGAGCCATGTGGACCGTTCCATCGACGGCCCTGGCGCCTTCGTCCAGACCAACGTCGTGGGCACCTTCGCGCTCCTGCAGGCAAGCCTCGCCTATTGGCGCTCCCTGTCATCCGCCGGGCAGGAGGCCTTCCGGTTCCACCATATCTCGACCGACGAGGTGTTCGGCTCTCTCGGGGAAGAAGGCTTCTTCCACGAGGAATATCCCTATCAGCCGACTTCGCCCTATTCGGCCTCGAAAGCTGCGTCGGACCATTTCGTCCGGGCCTGGAACCACACCTATGGCCTGCCCACGATCGTCACCAATTGCTCCAACAATTACGGGCCCTTCCATTTCCCCGAAAAGCTCATTCCGCTGATCATCCTCAATGCCCTCGAGGGCAAGCCGCTTCCCGTCTACGGCCGGGGCGACAACGTCCGCGACTGGCTGTTCGTCGACGATCACGCCCGGGCGCTCATTCTCGCGGCCGAAAAGGGGCGACCCGGCGAGACCTACGCGATCGGCGGTCATAACGAACGCCAGAACATCGACGTGGTCCTGGGGATCTGCGCGCTTGTGGACGAACTCGCGCCGAACGCCGCCATCGGGCCGCGCGAAAAGCTGATCTCTTACGTAAAGGATCGGCCCGGTCACGACCTACGCTATGCTATCGACGCGTCGAAAATCGAGCGGGATCTCGGCTGGCGGCCGGAGGAAACCTTCGAGAGCGGCCTTCGCAAGACGGTCGAGTGGTATCTGGCGAACCGGGATTGGTGGGAACGCGTTCGCTCCGGCGGCTATCGCGGCCAACGTCTCGGGATCGTGGCCTGAACCTTCCCTCTTGCGCCGGGTTTTCCGGCTTTATCTGACAGGGTGTATTCCGTGCGTGTTCTGGTGATCGGCAAAGAGGGTCAGGTGGCGCGGGCGCTGTCCGAGCGGGCGTCGGCGCACCGAGCATCCATCGTTCTGGTGGGTCGGCCGCAACTCGATTTGGCCGATCCATCCGGGGTCGGCGACGTGCTGGCGGACATCGCCGGCGACGTGATCGTCAATGCGGCGGCCTTTACGGCCGTGGACCAAGCGGAGGCCGAGCCGGACCTTGCGGACGCCATCAACGGCATCGGTGCGGGAGCCGCGGCCGGCGCCGCGGCTGCGATGAACATTCCGGTGGTGCAGATTTCCACCGATTATGTCTTCGACGGCACCGCCGACCGTCCCTATCGGGAGGACGACGCCGTATCGCCGTTGGGCGCCTACGGACGGTCCAAATTACTGGGCGAGGAGGCGGTCTCGGCTGCAAATCCAAACCACGCGATTCTCCGCACGTCATGGATCTACAGCCCATTCGGGAAGAATTTCGTCAAGACGATGCTGCGTCTGGCGCGCGATCGCGATGAGATCCATGTGGTCGCCGATCAAATCGGCGGACCCACCAGCGCGCATGACATCGCGGACGGCATCTTGGCCGTCTGCCAAAACCTTCTGGGCAAGCCCATGGACCGCACTCTCCGTGGCGTTTTCCACATGAGCGCGACGGGTACGGCAAGCTGGGCGGAATTCGCCGCCGAGATCTTTGCGCAATCGGCGCAGCTCGGTGGACCGAAAGCCGCCGTCCGGCCTGTCCCGACAACGGAGTATCCCACCCCGGCGCGACGGCCTGCCAATTCTCGCCTCGACTGCGCGAAGATCGCCGCCGTTCACGGAGTCTCCCTCCCCGATTGGCGTGTGTCGCTGCGGCCTTGTATCGAGCGTATTCTTACGGAAAAGACTGCCTGACGCGGTCGCGGAGAAAAACCGTTTCCCTTCTATGGTACTGACAGCCGTCTTCTCGCCCCTCGCCGGGCGCCGGCAGCGAATCCTACCAAAAAGACGATTGTTCTTTTTATCGAACGAAGCTAGAATTGCGGCATGACAGAGACAGCCGCACAACCCCATCGCATTGAAACGCGCCTCGTCCACGAGGGACAATCCCGCACCCCTCACGGTGAGACCTCGGAGGCGCTGTTTCTCACGCAAGGTTTCATCTACGAGAGCGCCGAGAGCGCCGAGGCACGCTTCCTCAACGAGGAGGCGGGCTACAGCTACACCCGCTATTCAAACCCGACCACGACCATGTTCGAAGAGCGCATGGCGTCGCTGGAGGGTGCGGAGATGGGGCAGGCCACGGCGACCGGCATGGCGGCCGTGACGGCGGCGATCATGGGTCAGGTCAAGGCCGGCGACCATGTGGTGGCGGCCCGGGCGCTCTTCGGTTCCTGCCGCTGGGTGGTGGAGGATCTGCTGCCGCGCTTCGGTGTCGGCTGCACGCTGGTCGACGGACCCAATCTCGATGAATGGCAAGCCGCCGTGACGCCCGCCACGAAGGCCTTTCTGCTCGAGACGCCGTCCAATCCCAGCCTGGAAATCATCGACATCGCGGGTGTCGCCGAGATCGCCCACGCGGCCGGCGCGACGCTGACGGTCGACAATGTTTTTGCTTCCCCGCTCTTTCAGCGCCCTCTCGCGCTAGGGGCCGATTGCGTGGTGTATTCCGCCACCAAGCACATCGACGGGCAGGGCCGATGTCTCGGAGGCATCATCCTCGCCTCGGTCAACTTCATCGAAACCCACGTGCAGCAATTCCTGCGCATGACGGGCCCGACGATCTCGCCCTTCAACGCCTGGGTCCTGCTCAAGGGCCTCGAGACATTGCCCATCCGCGTCGAGCGGCAGACCGAAACAGCCGGCTATCTTGCCGATTTCCTCGCCGGGCATCCGAAAGTGCAGCGACTCGTCTATCCAGGGCGCGCCGACCACCCGCAGGCGGAGCTGATCCGCCGCCAGATGACCGGCGGCTCGACCATGATCGCCGTCGAGGTGAAGGACGGCAAGGAGGGCGCGTTTCGGTTCATGAACGCCCTGCGGCTGATCCGCATTTCCAACAATCTCGGCGACGCCAAGAGCCTGGTCACCCATCCGTCGACCACGACTCACCAGCGTTTTTCGCCCGACCTGCGCCTTCAGATGGGGATCCGCGACGGTCTGGTGCGCTTCTCGGTGGGGTTGGAGCACCGCGACGATCTGCTGTCGGATCTCGACCAGGCGCTGGCGCAGGTCTAAGTCTCGCGCGCCGACGGGGTCGACCCTAGTCGGGGCTGAGTCCGGCGCCCAGGCGCAGGCAGATCAGAAGCTCCACATAACTCGGGCTGCCATCGATCTGGGTTTCGGCGGCGCACCGCTTCTGCAAGGGCTCGTTGAAGTTCGCCCATTGCGTCCGGACTTTGGCGCGGGCCGCGTCCTCGTCGGAGAGGCATTGCGTGGCGGTCTGCTGGGGCACCCCGTTCTGCGCGGAGGCATCGGCCTTGCAGGTGACGCGGGGATCGAAGTTCGGCGTCGCTTCCGCCACGGGGTTGATCAGCGACGTGGCCATCAGAAGCGTCTGCAAGGTCGTGAACATCGGGTCCCTCCGGAAAGGCGCCTCCCGTGAGGCCATATGAGAATATGCGCCTCCCCTCCCCGCTCGCAATTGTTTCTTTCCGGGTTACCCCTCTCAGAGCTGGCCGCCGTCGCCCCATCGCTCGAGCAGCGCGCTATAGGCGGCATCCTGATAGCGGGAGAGCAGGAAGGCCGGCGCATAGTCGGGCAGCGGCGCCTCTGTAATGTAGCTGGCGATGAGTTCTCCGCCTGCGCAGGACGCCATCACCCCGAAGCCCGAGAACGCGCAGGAGATGTAGGCGCCGTCGACCGGAACGGGTCCGATCAGCGGCCGGTTCTCCTGCGTCCTCATATAGTAACCGCCGTCGATGTAAGGCCGGGGCGTCTTGCCGTGATAGGCCTTCAGCGCCGGCACCATCGTCGACATGCCTCTGAGCGCGATCTCGGCGTAGTATTCCGGCTCGGGCAGCGGGAAAACGGGATCGACCGGGTCGCCATGATGGTTGAAGAGAATGAGCGTTGCCGATGCCCCATCGGGACGCCCATGCACGCCCGCGGGAAACGTCCCCAGGAGCCACTGGGCCTCTTCATCGGCAGCAAGTGCCGCGTGTTCCTCATCGCTCCAGGGAAGATGCTGCTCGTCGAGCCAGATCAGCATCGGCGCATTGCGCGGCAGGCCGCCGAGCGTATCGGGAAAGCTCACCTTGTAATGGCGCTCGGCCCTGATCGGCAGGTCGATCCCGATCATGCGCGCCATCTCGTTTTGCATGGGCCCGCCGGCGAGCACCACATGCGTCGCCGCGAGACGCTCGTCCCGCTGTTCCACATGGACCGCACGCACCCGGCCCCCGGTCGCGTCGATGCCGACGACCCGGCCTTTCACGATCTGCACGCCGCGCGCGCGGATGGCTTCCAGCATCACCATTCCGAGCTGCTGGGCGCTGAGCCAGCCGGCACGCCGCGCATGCGCGACCGCGACCGTCTCGGGCGCAAGAAACGCGAAATGCCGGCGGATCAAGCTCACATCCGTGATGACGTCCGCGCCCGTCAATCCACCGTCGAAACCGCGCTCGGGCGACGGCGTATATTCACTCTGCGGCGTATCGTGGAACCGGGCATCGCCGCCGCCATTCGTCTCGGCCGCCTTCGCCATTTCCTGAAGAAACGGGATCTTGCTCGCATCGGCGGTCGCAAACACATAGCCACGCCGATTGAGATTGATGCGATTGCCGGTCGCACGAGCGATCTCTTCGATGAGATCGAGGCTGCGGTTCATGAAGGCCGTCATGGCCCAATCGGGGCCGGGCCACCAGTTGCGGTAGGCTTCGGTCGATTTATCCGACGTCAGCGAGAGCGGATTGCCCTCGTCGACCAACACCACGTGGTCATGACCGAACTCGACGGCGAGGTGGTAGGCGGCCGCGACACCCGCGATGCCGGCGCCGCAGATGACGACTTTCGAAGACGAAGGGGGCATTCAGGCCTCATGGGTCAAGCGGCGCTGATCGTGAGGGTGTCTCGTCACAAGGTCAACAAACAGCTTGTCTTCCCCTTGCGCAGCCGCACGGCAGCCGGCACGTGGACAGGGTGAGCCAAGAACTCTTGATCGCTGAGGAGGTTACGGCAGACCGATGGTCTGCAAAACCTTTGGCGCTCCCTAGGGGAATCGAACCCCTGTTTTCGCCGTGAGAGGGCGACGTCCTGGACCGCTAGACGAAGGGAGCTAGCAAGGTTGAGGCCGCTCGTATAACCAGCCTTGTGAACCCCCACAAGCCCTTGCGCTCAAAAATCGCGCCGGGGAAGCGCAAGTCCGGCGCGATACAGGAACGAGGCCATTGTGAGCGGCGAAACGACACGAGAATGGACGGTGGAGGCCGAAACTCCGTCCGAACGGCTTGACCGGGTCACGGCCCGGCTGTGGCCGGATCTATCGCGCTCTCGATTGCAGGCGCTCATCCGGGACGGCCGCGTGGCCGTGAACGGGGTGGCGGCGCTCGATCCCAACCTCAAGGTCGGGCCTGGCGCGCATCTGGCGCTCGTCGTGCCCGCCCCCGTGGCACCGGAGCCCCAGGCGGAATCGATCGCTCTCGAAATCGTCTATGAGGACGAGGACCTCATCGTCATCGACAAGCCCGCGGGGCTGGTGGTCCATCCGGCGGCGGGCCATGCATCGGGCACCCTCGTCAACGCGCTCATCGCCCATTGCGGCGACAGCCTGTCGGGCATCGGCGGCGTGAAGCGGCCGGGAATCGTCCATCGGCTCGACAAGGACACGTCGGGCCTGCTGGTGGTGGCCAAGAACGACCGCGCGCACAAGGGCCTGGCCGACCAATTCGCCGATCACGGCCGGACCGGGCCGCTGGAGCGCGCCTATCTGGCGCTCGTGTGGGGTGTGCCGGAACGGCAGAAGGGCACCGTCGATGCGGCCCTCGCACGAGGCATCCACAACCGGGAGAAGATCGTCGTGGTGACGGGCGACAGCGGTCGCTTCGCGCTGACCCATTACGAGGTGCTCGAGCCTCTTCCCCCCGGAGCCCCCATCGCGTCGCTCGTGCGCTGCGAACTGGAGACCGGGCGCACGCATCAAATCCGCGTGCACATGGCGCATATCGGCCATCCGCTTCTGGGCGACCAGCTTTACGGCTCGGGCTTCAAGACCAAGGCCAACAGGCTCGGCGAGGATGCGCAGGCGGCCCTTCTGGCGCTCCGCCGACAAGCCCTTCACGCCACGATCCTGGGCTTCGAACATCCGCGAACCGGTGAATTTCTGCGGTTCGAGAGCCCGTTGCCCGCCGATCTCGAGCGGCTGCTGGAGAGCCTGCGGGCTTGAAGATCTCAGCGTCATTGCGTCGCAAAACGAGGGGCTGGCGGCACCTCGCAGGCGATCGCGCGTTGATCCTTTCTTGAAGGGCGCGCCTCTATTCGGACACTCTCTGGCGGAGTATAGGTGACTTGGCGTCCTGCCTCGACAGGAGGGCGCCGGGGGCTTGCCTCATGGGACGAGGGAGCCAGACAAGGAGTTTGCCATGGCCGCAGCACTTCCGGTGCTTGCTACCGAAGGGGGGCTTTCACGATATCTCGACGAGATTCGTAAGTTCCCGATGCTCGAACCGAGCGAAGAATTCATGCTGGCGAAACGCTGGCGCGAGCAGGGCGACCGCGATGCGGCGCACAAGCTCGTGACGTCACATCTGCGCCTCGTTGCCAAGATCGCCATGGGCTATCGCGGCTACGGCCTGCCCATCGGCGAAGTCGTGTCGGAAGGGAATGTGGGGCTCATGCAGGCGGTCAAGCGCTTCGAGCCCGACAAGGGCTTCAGGCTCGCCACCTACGCCATGTGGTGGATCAAGGCTGCGATCCAGGAATACATCCTGCGCTCGTGGTCTTTGGTCAAAATGGGCACGACCGCGAACCAGAAAAAGCTGTTCTTCAACCTCCGCAAGGCCAAGGGCCGGATCTCGGCGCTGGAGGAAGGCGACCTGCACCCCGATCACGTCAAGACCATCGCCAAGCAGCTCGGCGTGAACGAGCAAGATGTGGTCGACATGAATCGCCGCCTCGGCGGGGATTCATCGCTGAACTCGCCCTTGCGCGAGGAAGGCGAAGGCGAATGGCAGGATTGGCTGGTGGATACCAGCGAGAGCCAGGAGCAGTTGCTCGTCAAGGAAGAAGA
>NZ_JBFUHH010000038.1:0-36776 GCF_056402495.1 Microvirga sp. P4_A5
CCGTCACGCGCTCGATCGATCCAAATCCCTGGACGAACGCGCACCTTCCCTCCCCCTTGCGGGGAGGGATCGAGGGTGGGGGTGGGAGTGTCGGAGCAGAACCTGCGATGCCTCACGCGGCGCTGAGACAGGCTTGTCCTCGCTGTCGCGAACCCGGTCGATCCACCCCCACCCTGACCCTCCCCGCAAGGGGGAGGGAAAGCGCGCAGCGGCTGGCGTATCGAAATTTCTAACAGCGAAGAATGACCGCTGACCCGATGGACAGTCGTCACCCCTATGACCGATAAAACCCACACCCCCGCCCTTCCCGCGGCGAAGCAGACCCGTTCCTCAACCAACCAACTTGACTCAAAGCCATCATTTCCATATTTCTCGACATATGGATTCATCTCTCGTCGTCGGCGCGCTCTCGGCGCTTGCCCAAACCACGCGGCTCGACGTGTTCCGGCTTCTCGTGGCTCATGAGCCCGAAGGCTTGCCGGCGGGCGAGATCGCGCTGCGACTCGCGGTGCCTCACAACACCCTGTCGTCGCATCTCGGCATCCTGTCCCGCGCCGGACTCGTCCGCTCCGAGCGTCGGAGCCGATCGATCGTCTATCGCGCGGACCTTGATGGCTTTCGGGACGTCGCGTCCTTCCTGCTGACGGATTGCTGCGGCGGACGACCGGAAATTTGCGGGCCGCTCATCGACATTCTCACACCTGGCTGCGCGCCGAAGGAGCCTGCCCATGGTTGATCCCGTCACACAATCCGAGCGCGCGGACGTCACGATCTATCACAACCAGCAATGCGGCACCTCGCGCAACGTGCTCGGCCTCATCCGCAATGCCGGCATCGAGCCGACGATCATTCCCTATCTGGAGACGCCGCCGACGCGCGCCGTTCTGAAAGACCTCATTGCCCGCATGGGCATCCGGACCCGCGATCTCCTTCGTGAAAAGGGCACGCCCTATCACGAGCTCGGCCTCGACAATCCAGCCTTGTCAGACGACGCACTTCTCGACGCCATGGTGGCGCATCCGATCCTCATCAACCGCCCTATCGTGGTGTCGGAGAAGGGCGCGCGGCTCTGCCGTCCCTCCGAGCGTGTTCTCGATCTCCTGCCGCCGCAGCACGGCGCGTTTCGCAAGGAGGATGGCGAGCTGGTGGTCGACGCATCCGGCCGGCCGGCCGCATAAGGAACACGCAGCATGTCCGTCTTCGAGCGCTATCTCACCGTCTGGGTCGGCCTTTGCATCGTGGCCGGCGTCGCGCTCGGGCACGCGTTCCCCGCCCTGTTTCACGCCATCGGCGCGATGGAGATCGCAAAGGTCAACCTGCCGGTGGCTGTGCTGATCTGGCTGATGATCATTCCGATGCTGATCAAAATCGATTTCGCGTCGCTCGGCAAAGTGCGCGAACATTGGCGCGGCATCGGCGTGACTCTCTTCATCAACTGGGCGGTGAAACCTTTCTCGATGGCGGCGCTCGGATGGTTCTTCATCGGATATCTGTTCAGGCCCTATCTTCCCGCCGACCAGATCAATTCCTATATCGCAGGCCTCATCATTCTCACGACGGCACCCTGCACCGCGATGGTGTTCGTGTGGAGCCATCTCACCAAAGGCGAGCCGCATTTCACCCTGTCGCAGGTGGCGCTCAACGACCTGATCATGGTGGTGGCCTTCGCGCCCATCGTCGGCCTGCTGCTCGGCTTGTCGGCGATCACGGTGCCGTGGGACACGCTTTTGCTGTCGGTCGTTCTCTACATCGTGGTGCCGGTCATCCTCGCGCAGATTCTGCGCGCGCGGCTGCTGGCAGATGGCGGCGAGGCTTCGCTCGCAGTGCTGCTTCGCGTCGCCCAACCGCTCTCGCTCGTGTCGCTTCTCGCAACGCTGGTGCTGCTGTTCGGATTCCAGGGCGAGCAGATCATTGCGCAGCCCACCATCATCGCGCTGCTGGCGGTGCCGATCCTCATCCAAGTCTATCTCAATTCCGGGCTCGCCTATCTGTTGAACCGCATGCTCGGCGAAAAGCATTGCGTGGCCGGACCCTCCGCGCTGATCGGTGCGAGCAACTTCTTCGAGCTTGCCGTCGCGGCCGCCATCAGCCTGTTCGGTTTCAATTCCGGCGCGGCGCTCGCCACCGTCGTGGGCGTGCTGATCGAGGTGCCGGTGATGCTGTCGGTGGTGTGGATCGTCAACCGCAGCCGAGGCTGGTACGAGCGCGGCGATGCGCATCCCGCGCGCGGTCACGCGGACGTGCCGACCCGTCCATAACCCACCGCCTCGCGCTTCTCGTCATCGCTGAGGAACGATGCGGCGGAGACGCGGCGCCACAGGCTTTCGCGTTCGGTCGACAGGGCTTCGATGGCGTCGAGATCCGGCTCCAGCGCGAGTGCGTCGCCATAGGCCGGCTGCAACCACTGCACCATCGCCTCGGCGGTGCGCTTGACCAGCGGGATGATCGTCTGGCGGTAGAAGGCCCGGTTGGCCTCCGCGTAATTGGCATGCGTGCTGTCGCCCGGCAATCCGAGCAGCAGCGGCGGCACGCCGAAGGCAAGCGCGATCTCGCGCGCGGCCGCGGCCTTGGCCTCGACGAAATCCATGTCCTTCGGCGACAGCGACAAAGGCTTCCAGTCGAGTCCGCCTTCCAGCAGCAGCGGACGGCCCGCATTCGCGCCGCCCTGGTAATTCGTCTCGAGTTCGGTCTTCAGCCGGTCGAACTGCGCCTCGGTCAGGGACGTTCCGCCGACGACGAGCGCGCCGGAGGGCCGCGCCGCATTGTCGAGGAGCGCCTTGTTCCACGCGCCTGCCGCGTTGTGGATGTCGAGCGCGACGGCGGCCGCTTCCATGGGCGAGAGACCGTAATGATCGTCGGCCGGATGAAACAGCGTCAGATGCAGGATCGGCGGCGTCGCATCGCCTTGCACGAAGCGGATGGTCTGCGCACCGATGGTGTAGTCATACGCTGAGGGCCATCCGTCCGGCCCCGGCACGACGCGCATGCGGTCGGGCCTGAGCGCATGCAATTCGCGCGGCGTTCCATCCACGCTCACCATCTCCACATAGGCATTGCCCGACACCATCAGGTGACCGTAGAGGCTCTCGAAAAAGCGCTGCCCGCCTTCACGCCCATTCGGCCGTCCCAGGAGCGACAGGACCGGGTGGCGGCTCAATTCCGCGTCGCCCTGCTTGAGGATGAGCGCCAGGGAAGCGGCGGCCTCGGCGATGAGGCGCACCGCGCGATGCACCACGGCGTTCTTCTGGAATCCCTCGCGCGACAAAGCCGCGTAATCGCGCGGGGTCCAGACCGGATGCCCGGCAAAATACAGGGCGACCGAGGATCGCACCCGCGACGCCTTCGCGTCGGGCGGCGCCTGAAAGAAGCGGTTCAATGACTTCAGCATGAGGACTCCCGCGGTCCGGCAAAGCGACAAAGTGCCCTTTGCGCCGGTCCGGTTGACGCTGCAATCGCAGCCTGGTTACAAAGTTCAGCGGCTCGCTGTGAGCCGTCGACAGGAAAGCCGCACCGCCATGCGCGACACACTCATTCTCATCGGCCGCGTTCTGCTGGTCGCGATGTTCATTAAGGCCGGATTCGACAAGTTCTTTTCGCTGGGAGGCACGACGGCCTACATCGCGTCCGCCGGCCTTCCCCTGCCGGGCGTGCTCGCCATCCTGACGGCGATTGCCGAAGTCGCTCTCGGCATCGCCATTCTGGTGGGGTTCCAGACCCGGCTGGCGTCCCTCGCACTGGCGGCGTTCGTGCTGATCACGATCCCGTTCTTCCACGCCTATTGGACCATGACGGGGGATGCCCGCATGATCAATCAGCTCTTCGCCATGAAGAACGTGTCAATCGCAGGCGCTTTCCTGATCCTTGCCGGATCGGGCGCGGGCCGCTTCTCGGTCGATCGCGCCTGAACGCGCTACAGCACGCGCACACGCGGTTCGCTGCGCTCGCGCAGCATCAATTCGGTGAGCGCCCAGACGAGCGCGTCGAGACGATCGGGCGAGCGGCCGGAGGTGAGGCCGCCGGGCCCGAAATCGCAGAGTTCATCCTCGAGCTCCGGCCACGTGCCCACATGGCGCACGCGCCCTTGCGTGTAGAGGATCGAGACCGGCTCGGCGCGTAAGTATTTTCCGCGCGTCGCGCGCACGCTCGTGACCGGGATGGCGGGATCGACTTCACGGATGACGCTCGTCACCATTTCGCCGCCCTGGTTGACTTCCACCACCAGCGCATCCGCCTGCAGGCGGCGATAGAGCGCGATGGCTTTCGTCGCCCATTCGCGCGGCTTCAGCGCCGATGCGGTCTCATCCGCCAGCACATAGGCAGTGCCGCCATCGTCGAGGCCCGCCGCGACAATGCCGCAGGCATCGGCGCGTTTCGACGACGAGGCCGGCGGATCGACCGCCACCACGATGCGCGCCATCGGCGGCGCGGCATCGACGCGGGCGGCCTCGATGAGATCGCGCGTCCACAATGCGTCCGGGCGATCCTCGATCATCTCGCCGTCGAGTTCCTGACGGCCGAGACGCGAACCGGCATAGCGCCCCACGACGGTGTCGAGGAAAACCGGCGCGAGGTTGGCCGCGTTGTCGGAGGTTTTCGCCCGCGACACCGCGACCCGCGGATCGGCGAGAAAGCGCTTCAGCAGCGGAATCGGGCGCGGCGTGGTCGTCACCATCTGGCGCGGATGCGCGCCGAGGCGAAGGCCGAATTGCAGCATGTCCCAGGTCTCGTCCACGTGCCGCCATTTGGCGAGTTCGTCGGCCCACGCGGCCTCGAATTGCGGACCGCGAAGCGAGTCGGGATCCTCCGCCGAGAATACATGCGCGACCGCGCCGTTGCGCCATTCGAGCTTGCGGAGCGACGGCGACCAGACGGGGCGTTCGCGGCGCGAATGGACGCTCAAGATACCGGCCGGTCCCTCGATCATCACGTTGCGCGCATCCGCGAAGGTTTCGCCGATCAGCGCGATGCGCCGCAAGGGCGGCTCGGCGAAATCCGGTTCGCCGAGGGCGATGCCGCGCACCCATTCGGCGCCGGTGCGGGTCTTGCCGGCTCCGCGTCCGCCCAGCATCAGCCAGATCGTCCAGGCCTCCCGGCGGCGGCAGAGGCCCGGCACGCGCTGCTCGGGACGGCAGAGAAGCGGCCAGTGCCGCAGGGCGCGATCGAACTCCGCCTCAGACCAGGAGGCCGTCGCTTCCGCGAGCCTGTTCCTCCTCCACAATGCGCTCAAGGTGGGCAGCAAGTTCGTCCCGCAGATCGTGGAGGCTGCGGGGCTCGCCTGGTTCTGCTTCGGGCTCATGAAGATCCGTCTCCTCGCGGTCCAGAAGCGATTGCGCGATGGTCAATGTCTTGGCGTAGGCCGACAGGGTCCGAGCCGTGCGGTCATGGTCGATCTCGCCGGCCGCGCCCTGGTCGTCGATCAGCGCATCGAGGCGCGCCCGGGTCACGAGCGCCAGCGACGCGGCCGCCTCCCGCAGGCTGCGCGCCGCGTGCGGCTTTGGCAGCCGGTCGGCGGCGGCGGGGGCTGGCTCACTGCTAGCGGCGGCGAGCGCCGCATCCCGCGGCGGCCAGTTCCACTTGCGGCGCAGGCGCAGGAACCGGCCCCGGCTCACCCCGAGCACGATCGCCATGGCGCCGAGCGTCACGCTCTCGTGGCGGGCGTAATAATCGAAGGCCTGCCGCCGCAGGTCGTCCGGGATCTCTGTCTTGGCCATCGTCGAACCCAACAAAAAAACCGCCCTTGCCGAGGCAGGAGCGGTGCGGAAGTCGTCTGAAACTCTGGGGGGAATTCAGTCACACTTCGTCAGTGTTCTTGTTTTGTACTCTAAGAGCGTCCCGGTGTCAAGCGGCGATTTTTAAGATTCCAAAAACGGCGGAAGATCGTGATTTTGAAAGGTGCGGGAGCGCTCGATCTTTYTCGTTCACTCAATGTTCGATTCTGGCACCAAAACCTATCCCAAAGAGGGATAACATTACACAAGTGACGGATCAAACCTTGAACAGAACGACAATAAAGCCGGAACAAATACTTTGGAGGACTATGCCACTTCCGGATACTATATAAACATATAGCTATTTTAACGTACAGTGTCAACGAATTGACGATTCAATTGCCTCGACGCTTTCTCGATACGGCGTCATTCCCGGTCCGGCTCGTCGTCGAGGGAGAGGCGAAGGGTCAGCATCTCGTGGTCGGAGATCGGCCGGTTCTGGGCATCGAGCGCCGGGACGACCTGTGGGTTTTCCGGCGTGACGCCCCGCACGAGAAACCAGTCGAGCTTGCGGAAGGGCGGCGCGGGATCGCCGGAAGGGCCGGTGCGCTGGGTGACGGCGGGGGCATTCGCGCCCATCCAGGTAAAGCCCTCTCGGCGGAATTCGCCGAAGAGCGGCTCGTGGCGCTCGACCTCCGCGACCGCGCCCGCCTGCGCCGCGTCGCCGGACGGCAGGCTCTTGGTGTTGAGGTCGCCGCCGATGATGCAGGCCTCGCCCGCCGCGAACGTATCGAGCCCGCGCAGCAGGGCCTGGACCTGATGTTGCCGATCTTCCGGGTCGGTCTTGCTTTCCAGGTGGACCGTGACGACCCAGAGCGGGAACGGCGCATCGACGAGCCTTGCGGCCAGAGCCATGCGCCCGCCGATCCGCCGCTGCGCCCCGTCCTGCCCCGGAAACCAGAAGCCCCTTTCCTCCAGTGGGATCAGGTGCGGCCGCTCCAGCCGCAGGTTCGACACGATCGCGTTGCCGTGGAACCCCCGGAGGTTGGTCTTTCCGGCATGGTCGCGCGTCTCGTGAGCGTCGCCGAGGTCGAGTTCGACGAACTCGACACCGTAGAAGAACCCCTCCCCCGTCTCGGCGACCAGCTCGCGCAGGGTATGGAGGTTGCCGGATCGGGCCATACCGACGTCGATCTCGGTGAGAAGCGCGATATGGGTCCCGGCAAAATCCAGCAACCGGCGAACCGCCGGCACGTCGGTCAGCCGCTCGGCGTTGAAGGAGGCCACCGACAACTCGGTCGGCCAAGGCGCCAGATACCGGGGCAGCGCCGCCTCGACACGATGAAACACCGGAAGCTCGCGCAGGTACCGGGCATGGCTGTCGGCGGTGGGAGCCCCGGCCCGCGCCTCCTCCAAAACCCCGTCCGGAACCGGTGGGAGATCGGGCGTCGTCTCGGTTACGATGGGGCGCATCGGGGAAGCCTCGGTGTCGACAGGAAGCCTACAAGCGGAGTGGTGTCAAAAAAAGTGCAGGCCGATGCCCTTCTTTTGGGCGCACCCTCCCGAATCGCCCTTCCCAAAAAAAGATCATGCCGTTAGGGAACTCTTGTCACATTCGCGTGTTTAAACGCCGCACCACCAATTTTGCCGGGGAGAACGCCCATGATCGCTTGGGCATCGGTCGTTGCGCTGATCACAGCCCTGGTTGCATTCCTTTCCAGCGATATGTCATCCCTGCTCACCGGTATCGCCGAGCTCGCGGCGGTAACGGCTTTGTTTGCGCTGGTTTGTGCGGCGGAGGCCTTCAACTGAGGGCGCTGCCATCCGGGCATGCCGACGGTTCGATGGCCCATCGCCCTGGCATAGCGACTGGTCTCGCATGTCGGTTATCCTCCTCCGTCTAACCTATTGGTCGATATGCCGTCGAAACCGCCTTGCGGGATTCCCGGGTTTCGGTGTCAATACGCGACAAGTGACGCAGTCACGAGTTTTCAGGGAGGAAGTTACAGTATGAAACGTCGTCAGTTTTTGCAGGCCGCCACCGTCGGTGCGGCCTCCACGGCGGTCGCCGCGCCGGCCATCGCCCAGTCGATGCCCGAGATCAAATGGCGTCTGCAATCGGGCTTCCCCAAATCGCTCGACACCATTTACGGCGCCGCCGAGGTCATGGCGAAATTCGTCAATGAGGGCACGGACGGCAAGTTCCAGATCCAGCCTTTCGCCGCCGGTGAAATCGTCGGCACCCCGCAGGTCGCGGATGCGGTCGGCAACGGCACGATCGAAATGGGCCATACCTGCTCGTATTACTATTTCGGCAAGGACCCGACCTTCGCCATCGGCACGGCCCTTCCCTTCGGCCTGAACGCCCGGCAGATGAACGCCTGGCTCTATCATGGCCAGGGCAACGAGCTGCTCAACGAGTTCTACGCCAAGCACAACATGTACGGCATGCCGGCCGGCAATACCGGCGTGCAGATGGGCGGCTGGTTCCGTAAGGAAATCAAGACGGTTCAGGACCTGCAGGGCCTGAAGATGCGCATCGCGGGTCTCGCCGGCAACGTCATGGCGAAGCTCGGCGTCGTGCCGCAGCAGATCCCCGGCGGCGACATCTATCCGGCGCTCGAGCGCGGCACCATCGACGCCGCCGAGTGGGTCGGTCCCTACGACGACGAGAAGCTCGGCTTCGCCAAGGTCGCGCCGTATTACTACTATCCCGGCTTCTGGGAAGGCGGCCCGGCGATCCATCTCTTCATCAACCAGACGAAGTGGAAGGAACTGCCGAAGGCCTACCAGGCGATCCTGACCGCCGCCGCCGGCTACGCCAATGCCGACATGCTGGCCAAGTACGACGCCCGCAACCCGGCCGCCCTGCGCCGTCTCCTCGGCTCCGGCACGCAGCTCCGCCCCTACTCGCAGGAGATCCTCGACGCCGCCAACAAGGCTGCGAGCGAGGTCTATGACGAGGTCTCGGCCAAGAACGCGGACTTCAAGAAGATCTACGACAGCGTTCGTGGTTTCCGGAACGAAGAATATCTCTGGTTCCAAGTCGCCGAATACGCCTACGACACGTTCATGATCCGCGCCCGCGCGCGCGGCTGATCGGACGCCGTCGTCACGCTTGAAAGAGGGCGATCCCCGGGTCGCCCTTTTTTGTTGGTCCGCCGCTGGGCCGCTCCCTTGCCGAATTCGACCAGACCGACGGTGCGAATATGCGTTGGACGTTCCGTATCTTCTTCGTGATGTTCATCGCCTGGGCGATCTTCATGGTATCGCCGTTCGCGGCGCTCGTTGATCTCGCAAAGGCCGTCGAGAACAGGGATGTGGGGCGCATCAAGGAACGGGTGAATTTCCCGGCCCTGCGGGTGTCGATCTCCCGGCAGGTTCTCGGCGATTACCTGCACACTCCCGAAGGCCGCGCGAAGATCGGCGATGTCGACGGAAAGGTCGCGGCCAATGCGGGCGCCGCCGTCCTCAATCCCGTCGTCGAGCAACTCATCACCGCCGAAGCGCTCATCGATCTTCTCGATGACGGCTGGCCGCAACTGGTCGCAGCGCGCGGCAGAACCCCGACGCCGTCGCGCCTCGCGCTGGAATTCGGCTCGGTGTCGGAGGCGGTCAGAACCTTCTTCGCCTCCGAATCCAACGGTTTCCGCAGCCTCACGATCCCGTTCCCCGCCGACGGTCCCGTCGATCGCCAGTTCCGCGTCACCATGCGGCTTTCGGGCATGACCTGGCGCATGACCGGAGTCGACCTGCCCCGCGTGCTGCGCGAAGACCTCATCAAGCGCGTGCAAAGCAAAACCCGCTGACGAGACAGCGGGTCAAACGTTCTGAGCTGGAGCTTGGTAGAACCGGCTACGGGTCACGAGCCCGAGTGCGCAATTCAAAGCAAAAGGGGGAGTAGCGCCTGTTTGAAACCTTGGCAGGCTCAACCGACGATTTTTAGCCGCCCTGTACGAACAGCCAGCTCACCATCACGACAGGAAATACCGCACCCAGCACGAAACAAATAACAGTCGATGTCATGACACCACCCTCCTGCCCGTTTTAACCCTTCTTTCATCAATTCGTTCCTAGGCGAAAACGCCTTCAAACGCGGACATGCGAAAGGATCATGCGACGTAGATGATCCAGCCGATCAGAGCGATCGGAAAGACGGCGCCAAGAAGAAAGCAGATTACCGTCGAGGTCATCGCCTGAGGCCTTGCGGGATTGAGCTGATTAACGTTCCGTCAGCCTATAATCGCCGCCGACCGTTCGCGGTACTCTTCTTCCGGAGAGGTAGGCCTGAAACCTTGGTCTAACGCGTCTTCCCTTGGGGGAGTTGATCGCTGAGATCGAGAATCGGCCAATCGGTCAGGCGCTCGAGCAATTCCGCCAGTCCGAAATCCTCTTCCGGACCCGCGACTCGCCCCCGCACGGAGATGCCGGCGGCGTGGACGCTGTCCGGGTCGCCCGACACGAGGGGATGCCACCAATAGAGGTCCTTGCCGTCCTCGATCAGCCGATAGGCGCAGGTTGGCGGCAGCCAGGACAGGCTGCGAACCGCTTCCGTGGTCAGCCGCACGCAATCCGGCACCTTCGCCTGGCGGTTCTCGTAATCCGTGCAGCGGCAGCTTTCTCCGTCGAGCAACGTGCAGCCCACATCCGTGTAGAGAATCTCGCCCGAATCCTCATCCTCGAGTTTCACGAGGCAGCAGCGGCCGCAGCCATCGCAAAGGCTCTCCCATTCCTGCGGGCTCATCGCATCGAGGGTCTTCTCCTGCCAGAACGGCCGGATTTCGGTGGCGAGCCGGAATGTCGCAGCATTTTCCATGGGCGGGCTCAAATCCTTTCTTTACGGCAACTTCAAGGTGATGCTCTTATGCGGCGCGCTGAATTTCTCACGAAAGCCGAAAAGTCGCCCGAACCGCAATCGCATCCTTCGCGTTAACGTCGAGGATCGGGGGCCACAGGTGTGCTGGCGTACCGACCCTGCGACGACCATAACAAACTATACCAGGTCTGCAGACCTGTCCGAGGACCGTTGTGCGCCCTGCTTCCCAGACCCCCCTGATCACACGGATCAAGCGTGCGGCCTTGGCCTCCGATGCCTGGCTGAACTCCGTTCTCTATCAGACGGGGCGCGGTCTGGCACGCGGTTGGGAGGTGTTCTCCGACCTGTCGAAATATCTCCGGTTTCGCGGCCCGACCCGCGTCGTCCTCGACCTGACGAGCGAGGCCACGACGCTTGGCCTTCTGGGAGGCGTGGTCATGCTGACGCTCGCCCTGCCGGCGTTCCGGGAGACCGAGGAAGACTGGCTGAAGACGCAGGATCTGGCCGTCACCTTTCTCGACCGCTACGGCCAGGAGGTCGGGCGGCGCGGCCTGCGCCTCGACGATTCCTACAAGCTCGAGGAATTCCCCGATTATCTCGTGAAGGCGGCCCTCGCCACCGAAGACCGCCGCTTCTATGAGCATTGGGGCATCGACCCCATCGGTACGTTTCGGGCCCTGACGGTCAACGTTCGCGGCGGCGGGGTCGTCCAGGGCGGCTCGTCCATCACCCAGCAGCTTGCCAAGAACCTGTTTCTGACCAACGAGCGTTCGCTCGAACGCAAGATCAAGGAAGCGTTTCTGGCCCTGTGGCTGGAATTCCACCTGACCAAGGACGAGATCCTGAAGCTTTATCTCGACCGGGCCTATATGGGCGGCGGCGCGCATGGCGTGGTGGCGGCGGCGGATTACTATTTCGGCAAATCCGCCAAGGACGTGACCCTCGCCGAGGCCGCTATGATGGCGGGTCTCTTCAAGGCGCCGACCAAATACGCCCCGCACATCAACCTGCCGGCGGCCCGTGCCCGCGCCAACGACGTGCTGCGCAACATGGTAGAGGCCGGTTTCCTCACCGAGGGCCAGATCCAGACCGCCCGGCGGAACCCGGCGACTCCCATCAATCGCAGCCGCGAAACCACGCCGGACTACTATCTCGATTGGGCCTACGAGCAGGTCAAGCAGCTCGCCACCGACGGGAAGCTCGGCAGCGACCGGGTGCTGACGGTCAAGACCCCTCTCGATACGGACCTGCAGCAACATGCCGAGCAGACGCTCGACAACATGCTTCGGCAGCATGGAAGGCAATACAAGGCCGGACAGGGCGCGCTGGTCGTCATGGACGCCGACGGCGCCGTTCGCACCATCGTGGGCGGCAAGGATTACGGCTTGAGCCAGTTCAACCGCGCCACCGACGCGCTGCGCCAGCCGGGTTCGTCCTTCAAGCCCTTCGTCTACACGGCGGCGATGCTGGCGGATCCCAAGCTGAGACCCGCTTCCACGGTGGTCGACAAGCCGATCTGCCTCGGCAATTGGTGCCCGCAGAATTACGGCCGCTCTTTCTCGGGCAGCATGCCGCTGAGCTCGGCGCTGGCCCGCTCGATCAATTCCATCCCGGTCTGGATGTCGCTCCAGATCGGCAAGGGCAATGCCAAGGCCGGGCGCGTCCAGATCATCGACATCTCCCGCAAGATGGGCCTGACCCACCCGCTGGCCGATTCGAGCTCGCTGCCGATCGGCGCCGCGGAGGTGACGGTTCTGGACATGACGTCGTCCTATGCGGTCTTCGCCAATGGCGGCAAGAAGGCGGCGCCTTACGCCACTTGGGAAGTCCGGAATTCGCAAGGCGAGCTGATCTATAGCCGCGCAACGGACACGCCCCCCGAACAGATCCTTCCCACTCGGCTCGTTCACGACATGAACTTCATGCTCAACAAGGTGGTGGAGGAAGGGACCGGCAAGCGCTCGGCGCTTCCGGGCATCCGTTCCGCAGGCAAGACCGGAACCACCAATGCCTATCGCGATGCTTGGTTCGTCGGCTACACCGGCAATCTCGTCGCCGGGGTCTGGTTCGGCAACGACGATCACAGCACCATGAACAACATGACGGGCGGAACGCTGCCGGCGATGACATGGCAGGAGGTCATGACGTTCGGCCACCGCAACCTCGAAATCCGGCCTATTCCCGGCATTGACGGTGACAATACCCCGAAGGTCGCCGCGACCGAACGTCCTGGCGATCAAGCGGCCGCCGCGCCGCAGGGATACCTTGCCGGAACCTTGTCCCGCCGCTCCTTCGAGGTCCTCGGCTCCATCGGCAGCCTTTTCAAGGCCGCCGATACGACGCCGCCGATTCCCGACCGGCAGGTCGAGAAGGAACCGGGTATGACGGGCTCGGCAAAACCGCGACAGGTGGCAATGCCCTAACGGAAATAACCCCGATGTCTTGATGCGGCACGACCTCGAGCGGTGCCATCCCCTTCCTGAAACCCGCAGACACCTATTGACGAAAGCCGTTGCGGTGGTTTCATGCCGCCGCCGGCGAACCAACGAGATCCGTCATCTTCAAGACCAGACAAACCGCAGCGCTGATTGCCTATTCGCTCCTGCTTGCGCTCGGGCTGGGATTGGGGTCGGCCCATCTTGTCCTGAACGGCGAACCGCCCTTCGGCGGTCGCCGGCTCGGACCGTGGTCGACCTGGCCGAAGCTCGGCTCGCCCGAGGCCGATCCCTATATGCGGGCCATCGTTTCGCGGCGCGGAGACGTACCGCTGGCCGTGGGCGAAGGCTTGACGCTCCTCGCGCGGACCGATGCGAGCGGCCGAAACCTCGAGGCCGGCTGCACCTACCGGGTCGGTACCGTGACACCCCAGGCGCGTCTGTGGACGATGACGGTCTATGATCGCGACGGCGCACTGCCGGCATCGGAACTCGGGCGCAGCGGCTTCACGTCATCGGAGATCGTTCGCCGGCCCGACAACGGTTTCGACATCGTCCTGTCGCGCGACCTCAGCGCGGGGAACTGGCTGCAGGTCCCGAGCGAAGGCGCCTTCACGCTGGTGCTCCGGCTCTACGACATGCCGGGCGCGGCGGGGTCCAACCTCGACGCGGATGCGCTGCCTACCATCGAGCGATCGGGGTGCGGCGCATGACCGCTCTGAGCCGTTTTCTGTTTGCGACCGCCGCGGGGATCATCCTCGGCATCGCGGTTCACATTTTCGTGGTCCTCGCCGCTCCGCGCTTTGCCGAGCACGATGCCATCGCGCAGGTTCAGCCGACACTCGAATCCGAGACCGCCACCATCGTCAGCCCGCCGGGCGGCGGCGCCACCTGGCTGCCGTTCCCCGATCCCGCGCTCGCCGTTGCGGCTTGCGCGTTCGATCTCAGCGAAGGTCCGGCGCGGATCACCGCCAATACGGGTGAGTCCTTCCTGTCCTTCTCGCTTCACACCAAGACCAGCGGCGTCTTCTTCGCGGTGACCGACCGAGCCGCCATTCGGGGCGAACTCGAACTCGTGATCATGACGCAGCGGCAACTCGACGAGGCTCGGGCCGAAGAAGATGAGAACGAGCCCACCCGCGACGTGCGGATCGTCGCTCCGGCCGAGCAGGGATACGCAATCATCCGCGTCGCGGCTGCGATGCCGAGCCTTCGCCCGACAGCTTTGGCGACGGCCAAAGCTGTGTCGTGCACGGTGGATGGCGAAGAATGATGCGCTGGCGAAAGATGGAGCCATCGGATCTCGATGCCGTCCATGCCCTCGCCGATGCCATCCATTGCGATCACCCGGAAGATCTCGCGGTTCTGGCGGCGCGCCAACGGCTCTTTCCCGACGGGTGCCAGGTTCTCGATCGGGACGGCACGCTCGTCGGCTACGTGATCAGCCATCCATGGGAATTCGGACAACCTCCGGCGCTGAACGCGATGCTGGAAGGTCTGCCCGTCACGCCGACGACCTATTACCTCCACGACCTCGCGATTGCTCCGGCGGCACGAGGAACCGGTTCGGCAGGTCCCGCGGTGGAACGCCTGGCACGCCTTGCGGAGGATATGGGTTTGGCGAACCTGTCGCTCGTGGCGGTGAATGCATCGCGGAGGTTCTGGGAAAAGTTCGGTTTCGAACCGATGGACCTGCCCGGCATGGCAACCAAGCTCGCCAGCTATGGCGGCGACGCCGTGTTCATGGCCCGCGCGTTGGGAAAGCAGGCACGCGCTCGGTAGATCGGGCCCGGATGGGTTGGCTGGGAGCGGCTTGTTCAGGAACGGCGGCGGCGGGAACCGTTGGAGGCGACAGGCGGGGTCGGGACGTTGTCGACATCCATCCGCTCATAACGCACGCCGGTGAACAGCAGGATCACGCCCGTGCGTTCATCCGCTCCAGGAGCCGACCTGTGCGGCCGGGCGGTCGCGTCGGGAAACGGAATGATCGTGCCGCGGGCGATCTTGCTCCGGGACTCATGCCAGACTTTACGCATCTCAATCCTCCGTCGGTGTAACTCCTGTTGCGTCCGTTCCACCAAATAGACAGATGGTTAACGGACCGTTTCCGATCGGCCGCATCGTCGTCCTGCGCCATGAAAAAACACAGGCCGGAAGGAAACATCTTACCTCACCGCTCCCTCGTCAACAGGGCTATTTTGGGCCACTCCCAATGGTCCCTTAAAGATGCGCTAAGAGAACGCCGGTAAGTTCCTGCGCATGTTCAGCTTTGCGAGGGACGAGATGGAGCAGCCGGCGTCGCAGGATTTCTGGCCCGACCTCACGGACCTGGCTGGACCCGCCGGCAACGGGCCGGATTCGCGGGCGACGCTTCTGCGCGTCAGCGCTGAAATGTTCGTCGCCGCACCCTCGCGGGACCGCGAGGCGGTGGAGACTTTCGAATCCCTCGCCCTCGGTTTCCTCCCCACCATCGATGCCGCATCGCTCGTCGAAATCGCACGAGTTCTCGCGCCCTGCCCCGAGATACCCGATGCAGTTCGCACCTGGCTGCTGCGGCATTCCGACAAGACGCGCGACGTGATGATCGACACGGCGCGGCACGCGACGGCCGACCATTCCCCAAAGAGGTTCGGCTCGTGGGAGAGCCGGCTCGCGCTCGCGGCGAGCCCCGGCCTCGACGCTGCGATCCTGCGAAAGCTTCTGGTCCTCGAAGAGGATGCGGTGGACGACAACCTCGCGGCCAACCGCCACTTCGCCGCGTGCGACGAGGGATTTGCCGAATTGCTGGATCGGGCCCGGCACCGCACGGCGCTCGCGCATATCCTGCTCGCTCGCGAGGATCTCGCCCTTCATGAGGAAGCCGCGCTTTATCTCGCAGGCTCGCCGCAACGCCGCGCCGACATGCGCCACAGGATTGCTGAGTCGATCGCGCACAGGCGCGCGCTCCTGTCGTTCAGCCTCTCGCGCGAGGATGTGGACGCATTACAGCGCGCCGCGAAACACGGCGATGCCGCATCGATCGAGGCGTTCTTCAACACCGCATTCGGATTTGCCGACACCACCGCATGGCGCCTGCTGCGGATCGACCGTCACGACCTGCTGGCACTGGCCTTGAAAGCCCTAGGCATGAAGACCCGCGACGCGATCCGCATCTTCATCGCGCTGCATCCGGCACTCTCGCATCCGCTCTCGCGCCTGAAAGCCTTGATCCGGACGATGCATGAATGTGAGAGCGCCGTGGCGCTCGCCATCATCGAGGCAGTGCTCGACGTTCGCGCATTGTCGGCGCGCGACTGACGGCGTTAGGTTTCCGACGCCAGATCGAGGAAGTGGCGGCCGGCGCGATCATCCACTTCGACCAGCCACAAATCGGGGTCGAACTTCATTTCGCGCGTCATGCGTTCCTCGACGTCGAGGGGCGTGGTGTTCACGAGGATCGCCGAGAAGAGGCGCTCGCCGCTATCGTCGAGAAAGGCCTGCGGCGCGGGGCCATAGAGGCAGGCCGTCCCGTCGAGCCGGTCGACCTTCACGAACAAAGCGCCGGCTTCCGCCGCGCCGCGCTTGCGCAGCACGGCTTCCACATTCTCCACGTCGCAACGACGGATATACGCCGAGACCCAGAAATCGGACCGCAGGCGGTTCATTGCGGGATCGCGATGCCGGACGCGGCGCCGAGATCGCGCAGGGTCCGTGCGTTGAACTCGCCGGTGACGGGCAGGCGACGATCCTGCTCGAAGCGTTCGAGCGCCGCGCGGGTTTCGCCTCCCATCATGCCATCGGGCTTGACCGGATAACCGAGTTTCGCAAGCGCGCGCTGGACCGCCAGGACCGGATCGGCGTTGTCGGTGCGGCCGACATTGGCGGGCGGGGTCGGCACCGCCCCGCCCATGCGGATCATCTCCGCGATGGGATCGCGCTGAGCCGGCGGCTTGACGGAGGCAGGCACCGGAGCAGGTTGCGGGCGGGATGGCGCTTCACCGTTGCCGCGAATGAGATCCGTGATCGCGCTGCGGGCGGGAGGCACCGGCGGCGCTTGCGTCGCCGTGGGCGCGGGATCGATCAGCGACGGCGGCGACGCGGGCGCGGTCGGCGCTGCGAGATTGCGCGAGGGCGGTGCCGGCATCACGGCCTGCGGCGCCACGCCCGGATGATTGAACAGGGGCGCGGGATGGCGGGCCTCCTGCAGCACGAGGGCGTTCCAGACGATCATGCCGGCACAAGCCGACAGCACCAGCGTGACGAGAATGCGGAACGGATTGCGCGCGATGCTGACGACGACGCGCGCCAGCAAGCCGGATTTTTTCTTGCGGGCGGGCGCTCGCCGCGATGGCGCGGCCCGGCGCGCGGCGGGCCGCCTTGCTGGGGCGGAGACCACGAAGTCACGATCAGGTCGGGCGGCAAGGGCTTCACGCAAAACTGTCATCCCGTCTTTCGTACGATCATATCCGAAGAAGGCGCCAAGGCGAGGGGCGCGGTCGCGACATCGACCGCGTTGCTGTCGCGGTGTCCGTCGATCGGCAAGGTGAGCCGCACGACGGTGCCGTCTCCCGGCGTGCTGCCGATGCGGATGCTGCCGCGATGCAAAGCCACGAGTCCGCGCACCACCGAGAGCCCGAGGCCGCTGCCCTTTTCTTCCGGCCGGCTTCGCGCAGCGCCGCGATAGAAAGGCACGCCCAGCCGTGCCAGGTCTTCCTGCGCAACGCCGATGCCGGTATCGTGAACGGACAGCGCCACGCAATCGCCGTCGCGCCTTGCCTCCACGCGAACCTCGCCGCCATGCGGCGTGAACTTCACGGCGTTCGACAGAAGGTTGAGAAGCATCTGGCGGCAGGCGCGTCGGTCCGCGATGATCTCCGGCAGATCGTCCGGCAGATCCACCACAAGCGAAACTCCGGCCTGCTCGGCGCGCAATGCCACGACGGCGCAGGATTCGCGAACCAGCCCCGACATGGCGACGGGCTCGAACGCCAGACCGTAATGCCCGGCCTCGATGGCGGACAGATCGAGAAGCGTGTTCACCACGCCGAGCATGTGTTCGCCGGATTGATGAATGATCTGCGCATAGCTCTCCCGTCGTTCGAGCAGCACGAGGTTGCCGCGACCCATCAGGATTTCCGCGTAGCCGATGATGGCATTGAGCGGCGTCCGCAACTCGTGGCTGACGGTTGCAAGCAATTCGGCCCGCGCGTCGTTGGTGCTGACGGCCTCGCGACGAAGCGCGTCGCGTTCTTCCGCATAGCGACGATGGGCCGTGATGTCGCGCGTGACGGCGACGGCCGCGCAGGTGAGATCGTCGCTGAGCCGCACGCCATGGACCCGCATCTCGACCCAGATGAAACCGCTGCCGTCGGGTGCCCGATCGGCCTTGACGCGGAACTGCGCGACAGCGGTCGCGCCGCCGCGCGCCGCATCGCTCACCGCTTTCAGGAATGCGGGCCGATCGCCGATGAGGATGCGTGTGAACAAGCCGCTGCCGTGGATGGCCGACGAGGGCGCGCCCAGCATTTTCATCGAGGCGCCGTTCGAGCGCAGAATGGCGCCATTCCGGTCGTGCCAGGTGACGAGATCGTCGAGGGCGTCGAGCGTCTCATGCTGCGCCGAGGAGCGGGAGGGATGGAGACGCGCCATCAGACCATCGAGCTTCGCGTCGACAAACAGGCGACCCGCCATATGCGCCAGAAGGACGATGGCGGCGACGACGACGACACCGAAAACGGGCCACGACACATGGACGGTCTCCGCATTGGCGGCGACGAAGGATCCCGCGAGCACGCACGCACAGGCAATGACAAGACTGCGTCGCGAGCCGGTCGCGGCGGCCTCGAGGGGCACGCACAGCAACGCCACGCAAACCGCCGGGAGTGGCAGGTCCATGGCGGTGCCGGACAGGACGATGAAAGCGGCAAGCGAAACGGAAACGACAGCCTGTGCGCCGTCGAGCCGGGCCGAGCGGGACAGGACGAACACGGCGAGGAGCGGGCTCAGGATCAAGCCGGCCCAGAGAGCGATGATATCCGCCGGGGCCTCCGCGACGAGGGTCAGCGGAAAGCTCACGACCGCCAGCAGCGCCATGGCGAGTCCGGTGGCGACGAACCGGGCATGCCGGATCTCGTCGCCCAGCCGTTCGCGCGCCGACGGATGAATGAGCCCGCGAAGCCATTCGTCATGCCAATGGGCTTGCGAGTGTCCTTGCCCGTGGCCTAGCCCGTGCCCTTGGGATTTCGTCAGCAATCGGTCGCCTCTTTGTGTCGGGCACAAATGTGGCAGAGGCCGCTTAAGCGACCTTTAAGGCGACGCCCGTCCCACCGACCGCGCGGCCGGGTGACGGCCCGAAATCACGAGGCCAGCGAGCTGCCGCCGGGCATTTTTTCCGCGCCAGTGCTGGGGATTGGCCGGAAGCAGGCGAAGTTCGCGGCGGTAACGATTGGTTAAGGCTGTTTGCAAGTGCCGGCTGGCGCATCTACGCGCCCTGTCGACGACACGTTATGATGGCCCATATCCCGGCCCACCCGCCGAGGAGGAGCCGCCATGTTTTCCCTGCTGCGAGCAGCCCTTGTGATCGGCGCGATCTTCTATTTTTCGCCCGTGCGCCAGGAACAGGAAGGCGGGCTCTCGCTCGATGCCCTCGTCAGCGCGGCGACGCACTCGTCGGAGAGGCTGACAGGAGGCAGTCCGGAACGGCTCCAGGCCGCCTGGAATGCCCTGCCGGAAAGCGCGAGACAGGCGGTGCTCGACAAGATCGTGCCCTCCGCCCCGCGTCCCACCGAGGCGAAGCGACCGCCACAGACGGATACGCTGCTGCCGGAGGATCATCGCCCGGCTTGGACCGGCGCGTGGAAAAAGCCCGGCGCCTAGACCTTTCCATCGCCAAATCCCGCCGCACTTCCTATATGAAGGCCAGCCATCAACATCTGGACCGACATGCTGCCGCCCATTGACGAAATCGTCTCGACTTTCGAACTCCTCGACGATTGGGACGAGCGCTACCGTTACCTCATCGAGTTGGGTCGCCTCATGGAGAAGCTTCCCGAGGATGCTTACACGGACGAGAACAAGGTCCGGGGCTGCGCCAGTCAGGTCTGGCTCACGACCCGTCTCGACAACGCGGAAGGCGGCCCCCGCCTGCATCTTGTCGGCGACAGCGACGCCCACATCGTGCGCGGTCTCGTGGCCCTGCTGATCTCGCTCTATAACCACAAGACTCCCGCCGAGGCGGTCGCCACGGACGCCCAGGATCTGTTCCGGGCGCTCGAACTCGAACAGCATCTGACGCCRCAACGATCCAACGGCGTCAGATCCATGGTCGAGCGCATCCGCCGCGATGCGCAGTCCGCTCTCGCCGCCTGAGGGTTCCGACCCGATAGCCTCTAGCGCAGCCCGCCCTCGATCACCACCGCCTGCCAGGCCCGGATTCCGCGCGACGCCGCGGGGCCGCGGGCGGAGGTCTCGATTCCGTAATGGGCGGCCAACCGGCTGAGCGCGAGCTTGACCACCACCTTCGCGGAGCGGGGCGGCCAGTGGCGTTCCCGTTCGATGAGTTCGAGGCCCTTCAGGAAGCCGCAGAGATCCATCAGCAAATCGCCGAAATCGCCGCCCACGGCGTCGAGGGCGTGGCRCACCCGCTGGCGCGCGGCGACCATGCGGTCGGTCGCGTCCGACGGGGACGAAGCGCCGGCGGCTTTCGGCATGGCGTCCCAGCGGGCCGTCACGCTCGGCAGGAGGCCCGCCTGCATGAGATCGCTGCGCAGCCGCTCGCCCGCCGCGTAATCCGCCGCTCCGATCAGGCGCTGGCCGTCGCGCCCTTTGCGGCGGCGCAGCCAATCGAGCGGACTTTCGTCCAGATCGATTCGTACCCGTTTTGTTCCAGAAACGGTTTCGACCTGAACCGAGGCGGTCTTGCGGTGCTGGTCGAAGAAGCCGTCTCCGCCCGCTCCGGCCGCATCCCGGCGTAGATGCGCCCTGCCCGCCTCGGTGATCTGCAGGGTGAGCCGGGTGGTTCCCGTCCAGCGGGCGAGGTCGTGGCCGACGAGCGCTTCGGCGTCGGAGCGGGCGAAACGACCCGCGCCGATGGAAACCGCCGCCGCCTTCGTGCCGAGGATGACGTCGCGGTCGTTGGTCGGATCGACGAACACGAAGGCGGCGGGCTTGGCGAGGGAGGCCAGGAGGCGCTTTTGGTCCCTGGCCAACCCGTCTCGCTTCATCGCCGTGCCCATGGTCGGATTATCCCGTCCCGCTCCCTTTGCGCGACCGGCAGGCCTGCCACCGTCAATCTTGCGGCTCTCTGTAATATTCTCATTTTTGTTCATGTTTTGTTCCTAATATCCCTACGCCGAATGAACGCTTATCTGTGCCGCCATTCTGAGGCAATATTCCTATCTGTCAAGACGTTTGCGGCGGCTGTGGATTGCGAGGATAAACCTGCGGTAGCGGCGGGGCTGCCTTATCGGTATGCCGAGGCGCTTGCCGGAACAGGAAAAAGGCCATCACGTTGAACAATCTCTGTGGGTGCCGGCGACCGACTGATTGAGGTCGTTTCTTCTTAAGGTTGCATCGCCCACCCACGTGCGGGCGCAGGTCCAAGCCGCGAGAATTCACGCCACCGGCTGGAGAGCCAGGAGCGACCACCGCACGTCAGGGCGGCCCAGCATATCGCCGCGTTCCGCCTGAAACACCGCCCGCAGCCGGTGCCGACCTGCAAGCTCTTCCGTCTCGCTCGTCGAGACGTCGAACATGCGGCGCCCTTCCGGAATGGGGCCATGCCGCAACGACATGATGATCAGGCCTTCGGGGGCGATGAGATCGCGCAGGCGGGCCATCGCCCGCGCCCGCTCCTGCGCGTCGAGATGCATCCACACTGCCGTCAGGTAGATTCGATCGTAGCTGTCGCCCCGAGCCGCGAGCCTGGGGAGATCGGGCAATTCATCGTCGAGCCAGACGATCGGCGCCTGCGCGTGGAGGCGCTGACCCTGTTGGCGCAAGGCGGCGGTCGGCTCGACCGCCACCACCGAGTGACCGAGTGCGCAGAGCGCCGCCGCATCCCGCCCTGAGCCCGCTCCGATATCGAGGATCCGGGCCGGGGCGGCGGGCAGAAGGTGGAGCGTGTCCCGGTGCGTTTCGGCGAAGGTGATGCTCTCGTATTGCGCCACCAGGGCATCGGCGTTTTCCGCGTAGCCCGCCTTGCTGTCCAAACGATCGCCGGGCATCGCGCATTTTTCTTCAGGATAGAGAAAAAAAAGCCGCCCATGGGAGGGCGGCTTGTGATTGCGAGGATCGATCAGGCCCGCGTGCGGCGCTTGCGGCGCTGCTGGCCGAGGCCCATTTCCTTGGCGAGCTCGGAGCGGGCCTTGGCGTAGTTGGGAGCCACCATCGGGTAATCGACAGGCAGGCCCCACTTCTCGCGGTACTGCTCCGGCGTCATGTTGTATTGCGTCCGAAGATGGCGCTTCAGGGACTTGAACTTCTTGCCGTCCTCGAGACAGATGATGTAATCCGGCGTCACGGATTTCTTGAGCGAGACCGCCGGCTTCGGCGCTTCCGCCGGCACCTCGACACCGCCGCCACCCACGCGCAGCAATGCCGCATGAATTTCGCCGATCAGCGAAGGCAATTCACCTGCCGGAACGGAATTGTTGCTCACATACGCAGAGACGATGTCGGCCGCCAGCTCAATATAGTTGGATGTAGCGATTGTGTCGCTCATGGTACTTTTCTTCCTTTCCGGCCCCCGCAAGCAACCCGTCGGCATCTCAATGCATCGAGGGGCGATCTTTGGCGAAGCAATGTTGGCGTCACCTTGCCACGAGCCGTAAACAAACAGAACTCACGCTTGCTAGTTCAGGTATGTCAATTTGCTTCCGGTGACAAGATGTTCGCAATGAAAACCCTGGAAAACTTTGTATCATCTTGAGGCTTGCAATATTAGGAGGCAATCCGTCGCCCAAAGAATGACGATAGGTAATGTCGATTCGTTAACGAACTCGCCGCCGTCGAAAATCAGCTTTCCTCGGACGCTGCGAAATCGCATGGTCGTGGACCCACGCCGAAGCCGGGACGTTAGCCCCCTCCACGCAGAGCGAAGCCGAATGTCGATGAAACCCGATCTGCCGCCCCCTCCCCCTCTGCCGGCTGCGCCCACCGTTCCCGCCAAGCCGCATAGCTTCACCATTCACGAAACCCGCATCACCGACGATTACGCCTGGCTGAAGGCTGACAACTGGCGCGAGGTGCTGAAGGACCCGGCGGCGCTCGAACCCGCCATCCGCACCGCCCTGGAACGGGAAAACGCCTACACGGCGGCGGTCTTTGCCTGCACGGAGACTTTTCAGAAGACGCTCGTCGCCGAAATGCGGGGCCGCATCAAGGAGGACGATTCCTCGGTGCCCGAACCGGACGGGCCGTATTCCTATTTCACCCGCTACCGCGAGGGCGGCCAGCATCCGCTGATCTGCCGCGTTCCGCGGGATGGCCATGTGGAAGCCATCCTGGTCGATGCGGACAAGGAGGCGAAGGGCCAGGCTTTCTTCGATCTCGGCGGCGCCGATCATTCGCCCGACCACCGGCTCATGGCCTGGAGCGCCGACATCAAGGGCTCGGAATATTTCACCATCCGGGTCCGCGACCTCGCGACCGGCGCGGATTCGGCGGATGAGATTCCCCGCACGTCCGGGGGCGTGGTCTGGATCGGGAATTCGAGCGGATTCTACTACGTCGAGCTCGACGACAACCACCGGCCGGTCCGCGTGAAACGCCACCTCCTCGGGACCTCGCCCGTGAGCGACGCGGTCATCTACGAGGAGCCGGATTCGGGATTCTTCGTCAAACTCGGCCTGACCCAGTCGGGCGCCTTCGTGCTGATCGAGGCGAGCGACCACGAGACCTCGGAAGTGCGTCTTCTCGATCGCGCCGATCCCCGTGCCGTGCCGCGCCTGGTGGAGCCCCGCAAGGTCGGGCTTCAATACAATGTCGAGCACCACGCAAAGCAGCTCATCCTGCTCACCAATGCCGACGGGGCGGAGGATTTCAAGATCATGACGGCGCCGGTCGCCAACCCCGGCCGTTCGCATTGGCGCGACCTCGTCCCCTCCCGCGCCGGAACGATGATCCTCTTCGCCATGGCGCTGTCGCGTCATCTCGTGCGCCTCGAGCGCGAGGATGCGCGGCCGCGGATCGTCGTGCGGGACTTCGCCTCCGGTCGGGAGGAGACCATCGCTTTCGACGAGGATACCTACGCCCTCGGGGTCGATCCCGGCTACGAATACGACACCAGCGTGATCCGCTACCGATATTCCTCGCTGACCACGCCGAGCGAGGTCACCGACCTCGACCTCGCGACCGGGACCCGGACCTTGCGCAAGCGGCAGGTGGTGCCGAGCGGCCATCACCCGGAGGATTACGTCACCCGCCGCCTTTTCGCGACGGCTCCCGACGGCGCGCAGGTGCCGATTTCGGTGGTCCATCGCCGGGACGTCGCTCTCGACGGATCGGCCCCCTGCCTCCTCTACGGCTACGGATCCTACGGCGTGTCGATACCGGCCGGCTTTCGCACCAATATCCTGTCGCTGGTCGATCGCGGCTTCGTCTATGCGATCGCCCATGTGCGGGGCGGGACCGAAAAAGGCTGGCGCTGGTATCTCGACGGCAAGCGCGAGAACAAACCCAACACGTTCACGGATTTCATCGCGTGCGGCGAAGCGCTGGCCGCCTCGGGCTACACGGCACGGGGACGGATCGTGGCCCATGGCGGCAGCGCCGGCGGAATGCTCATGGGCGCGGTGGCCAATCTCGCGCCGGAGCTCTTCGCCGGGATCGTGTCCGAAGTTCCGTTCGTCGACGTGCTCAACACGATGCTCGACGCGGAACTTCCCCTCACCCCGCCGGAATGGCCCGAATGGGGGAATCCGGCGGCCGACGAGGCCGCATTTCGGACCATACTTTCCTACTCGCCGTATGATAATATCGTTCCGCAATCCTATCCCGCCGTGCTCGCCCTCGGCGGCTTGACCGACCCGCGCGTCACTTATTGGGAGCCAGCCAAATGGATCGCCAGGTTGCGCCAGACAATGACCGGGGGAGGACCCGTCATGCTCAAGCTCAACATGGAGGCGGGCCACGGGGGCGCCGCGGGACGGTTCGACCGGCTCGAGGAAGTCGCTCTCACGTATCTTTTCGCGTTGCGCAGCATCCAGGGATTTAGATTTGAAACATAGTCCCGCTCAACCGTTGACCCTCTGGAGCCTGACGCCTGCGGCGGGTGCCGTATGAAGGGTATGCGTCGATGACAGAAATAGCCCGGCTGCCGGATCTTCATCCCCCGACCGAGCCCGTCGGCGAGGATGGACGCCTGGCTGAGATGGAAGCACGGCTTCGCGCCACCGAAAAGCTGCTCCAGCACAGCACCGCCAAGCTGCGCATGGCGCTGGAAATCGGCAAGCTTGGCTCCTTCGAGTGGGACATGCTCACCGATGAGATCGTCATGGAGCCGTCTGCCCGGGACACCTGCGGCTATACCGCGAACCAGCCGATCTCCTGCCCGGAGTTCCAGGAGCTGTTCCATCCCCACGACCGCAACCGGGTCGAGCAGGCGATGGCCTATGCGCAGCAGACCCGCACGGATTTCAACACCCAGAGCCGGATCGTCCGCGCGGACGGCAAGACGCGCCTGATCCTGCTCCGCGGGCACATGGTGTATGACGAGACCGGCCGACCCGTCCGGGTGGTGGCGATCATCCAGGATGTGACCGAGCAGGAGCGGACGCGCCAGGAGGGCACCCTTGCCCAACGCCGCCAGACATTCCTTCTGAACCTGAACGACCAGGTGCGGGATCTCGACGACCCCAACACGATCATGGAGGCGACGGTCAAGGGCCTCGGCCAGTTCCTGGAGGCCGATTTCGCCGGTTACGGCGAAGTCGACGAGGAACTCGGCGTCAACGTCATCTCGCGGGAATGGTCGCGGTGGGTGGTGAGCAACGAGGGGCGCCAGTTTCGCCTCAACGATTTCCTGCCCAACATGATCACCGAGTTGAAGAAGGGCCAGGCCCTGTCGGTCGACGATGTGGAGACCGATCCCCGGATGAGCGATCCCGCGTCTCGCGAGATCTACAAGACCATCAATGCGCGAAGCGGGCTTGCCGTGCCGTTGCTGAAGAACCAGCGGCTCGTGGCGCTGCTCTATCTCAACACGGCACGCCCGCGCAAATGGTCGACGGACGAACTGATGCTCGTGCAGGACGTCGCCGAGCGCACCTGGACGGCGGTTCAGAAAGCCCGCGCCGAGATCGACCTGCGTGAGACCGAGGCCCGCTTCCGCATCATCGCCGAATCTCTCCCGGCCCTCGTGTGGATCGTGACGCCCGAACTGGAGCTTACCTTCACCAACGATCGCTGGGTGCGCTATTCGGGATTTCCGAAAGACCGCGCGCTCGGCCATAGCTGGATGACGACGATCTATCCGCCCGACCTGGATCGCATGAAGGAAGAGCTCGTGGCGGTCCGGCAGAACGAATCCCCTTATGAGACGGAAGCGCGTTATCGTTCGGCCAACGGGGAATATCGCTGGCACCTGATCCGCGCCGCGCCGCTCCACAGCGCCACAGGCCTGTTTATGGGCTGGTGCGGCACGAGCATCGACATCCACGACATCAAGCAGACCGCGACGGCGCTCCGCGAGAGCGAGGAGCGTTTGTCGCTGGCGCAGCGTGCGCTCGGGATCGGCGTTTTCGACTGGGATATTTCGTCCGGCAAGGTCACCTGGACGCGCGAACAGGAGCGCCTGTTCGCGTTCGAGCCCGGCACGTTCACGGATGATTTCGCCGGATGGGAATCAAGGGTCGTTCCGGCCGATCTCGAGCCGACGAAGAAAGTCATTCAGGCCGCGATGGACCGCCGCGACGCGGATATCGTCTTCTCTCATCGCATCGTGCTTCCCGATGGTTCCATCCGGTTCATCGAGGTCAACGCGAAATTCTTCTACGATGCGGATGGAAAGCCGTTGCGGATGATCGGCGTCAACATCGACGTGACCCGCTACAAGCAGGCCGAGCAACGTCAGCATCTGTTGATCCGGGAATTGCATCACCGGGTCAAGAACACCCTGGCGACGGTGCAGGCCATCGTGGGGTCGACCGCGCGCTCCACGTCGAGCATCGACGAATTCTACCAGAGCTTCGTCGGCCGCATCGTGTCGCTGGCACGCACGCACAATCTCCTGACGGAGGATTACTGGCAGAAGGCCTCGCTGGGGGACCTGATCCGAATCGAACTCGGCCCCTATGACGACGAAGCGCACAAACGCGTCTTCATCTCGGGCCCATCGGTCGAACTTCCGTCAGAGGCGGCGGTGCCCGTGGGCATGGCCATTCACGAACTCACCACGAACGCCGCCAAGCATGGCGCGCTTTCCCCCTACGGCGGCAAGGTCGACGTGCAATGGAGCGTCGAGGAGCGCGAGGGACTTCCGGTGCTCAAATTCGCGTGGATCGAGATCGATGGCCCGCCGGTTTCCGCGCCCTCGCGACAGGGCTTCGGTTCGCGGTTGCTTCAGCGCGTTCTGGCGACGCAGCTCAGTGCCGAAGTGAACATCGACTTCCACGAAGAGGGACTTCGTTTCACCATGACCATGCCGATCCCGGGCAACCCGCCCGTGCCTCCGTTGGAGCTGTGATGACGATGCTGCTCGACGCTTCACGTTCGCATCTCTTCGTCGTCGACGTGCAGCAGCGTCTGTTTCCGGCCATTCTCGACGGCGAAAAGCTTCTGCCGCGGATCGGTATTCTGCTGCGCGCCGCCGAGCGCCTTGCCGTTCCGGTGACTGTCACCGAGCAATATCCGAAAGGTCTCGGGCCGACTGTCGATGGCGTGCGGGATGCGCTGCCCGGCAACGCGGTGGTGCTTGAGAAGATGACCTTTTCGGCAGCCTATGACGAGGCCATCCGTGAACGGGTCGCAGGTCTGAAACGCGAAGGCCGGGATCAACTGGTGATTTGCGGAACGGAGGCGCATGTCTGCGTCCTGCAGAGCGCGCTGAAGTTTCGTCAGATGGGATTTGAGGTCGCGGTGGTGGCGGACGCCGTTTCAAGCCGCGCGGCGGAAAGCGTGAGCGCCGCCTGCGCAAGGCTGCTTCATACGGGCTGTCATTGGGTGACGACCGAAATGGTGGTGTTCGAATGGCTCGGCCGAGCGGGCACGGACGATTTCCGTGCTCTGTCGGCGCTGATCAAGTAGACCCCGAGGAATTTCCCTCGCCGCCGGCGGCGATGAATTCCTTCAGCTCGTCGAGAGATGCGAACCGGAAGAAGCCTTGCGGCGTCTCGGCCTCGATGGAGCCATCGGAGAACATCACATATTTGTTCTCGCCGGAATTGTAGGTGCCGATGATTGTCGGCGGGCCCACATTCTCCTCGGCGGTTTCAGGCTCCGGAGCGGTCTCGGCTTCGGCGCTCGCCTCTTCGATCTCGGACTCGAACACATCTTCATGATCGAGATCCGGCTCGGAGGGGGTCGATGGCTCTTCCTCCGTCCGCTCCACGGCCGGGACGTCGGCGTATGCGGGGACTTCGCGTTCGGGGAACACGGTCTCGGTGATGATGGTTTCGCGATGATAGCGCTCGGCAAAAAGAAAGTCCGGGACCTTAGCCTCCGACACGTCCTCCCGCTCCTCGTCGGCACCCGGTTCGGCGACGTCGGCCGGCGTTGCCGAACGCAGCTCGAACGGGACTTTCTCTTCTTCCTCGTCGAGACGCGTCTCCTCGTCGCTCTCGGACGCGACGATGCTCTCGCGGTCGAAGAGCGGGCGCTCCGCAGGAGCAGCTTCGGTCGATGAGCCGGCGGCGGCACTTCGCGATCCGAAGAATCCGCCCGCGACCACCCCGGCGGCGGCGCTCGCCACGTCGTCGATGATACGGCCACGCGCCTGCTCGGCGGAAGTGGGCACCACGACCGTCTCGATATCGTCCTCCAGGCTGAGCTGGACGCGCGCGAGCTCTTCCTGGATGCGGGCGAGCTTCGCCACGATCATGGTGATGCCGACGAGAAGGGCGCCGCTCGATGCGCCGATGATCCCGGAGATCACCATCGTCCAGCCGCGCTCGACGAGCACGATGTCCCAACCCAGAATGGCGGCGAACAGCCCGCCAACGATCATCGCCAGGGCGAGGGCGTAAAGAGCGACGATCATGCAATCTCCGACTAAAAACAGATGGTTGCCGCAAGGCAAGGCACTGTTTTTATAGGGCAAGCATCATATCAAGGGAAGCTTGGCGCGAAAAAAGTCCGCAGCTTCGCCGTTGCCCTTCGGCATAGGGCGCTTTAACTACATCATGTCCCCGAAACCTCGACGGAGTTTCATACGGGACACGTGCGCAGGTTTTACGAGTTTGAGCGAATTCGCGTGGGCCGGATGCGTCATCCGGCCAAAGCCCTTTCGAGCCTCGGGTCGCTCAATTCCCAAAAGGAGATGTCGATGTCGTTCACCCTTCCCGAACTGCCTTACGCCTATGATGCGTTGCAGCCTTACATGTCCAAGGAAACGCTGGAATACCATCACGACAAGCACCACGCCGCTTACGTGAACACCGGCAACAACCTGATGAAGGGGACCGAGTTCGAAGGCAAAAGCGTCGAGGAGGTCGTCACCGGCAGCTATGGTAAGAACCAGGCGCTCTTCAACAATGCCGGGCAGCATTACAACCACCTGCATTTCTGGCAGTGGATGAAGCCCAAGGGCGGCGGCTCCCTGCCGGGCGCGCTCGAGAAGAAGATCATCGCTGATCTCGGTTCGATCGAGAAGATGAAAGAGGATTTCATCGCCGCCGGCATCGGACAGTTCGGTTCGGGTTGGGCATGGCTCGCCGTCAAGGACGGGAAGATCACCGTCATGAAGACCCCGAACGGCGAAAACCCGCTGGTGCACGGCGCCAAGCCGATCCTCGGCTGCGACGTCTGGGAGCATTCCTATTACATCGATTATCGCAACCGTCGCCCCGATTACCTGAAGGCGTTCCTGGACGATCTCGTCAATTGGGAACACGTCGCGGAAATGTACGACGCGGCCTCCAAATAAGCAGGTCGACATCATGGAGAACGGGGCCCCAGCGGCCCCGTTCTGCTTTACGCCGGAACTAGGCCTGTCCTTTTCGCAACAGCGCAATGCCGAGCGCCATGCTCGCGACGACGGTTGCGATCCCGAATGCGACGAGCGCCACTGTCATGCCGAAACGGTCGGCCAGGAACCCGCTCGTCACCACGGGGAACGAAAACCCGAAATATGCATAGAGAAAATACCCCGATGCGGCCCGCGCCCGATCCGCGTCCGTGGCAGCCGCCGAGACGGCCGCCAGTCCTCCGAGATAGGTAAAGCCATAGGCGGCGGCACTGGTGACGGCGGCGCCGGCGAGCACGAGCGGAAGGCTCGGCAGCAGCGCGCCTGTTGCCAGCAGCAGATAGCCGAGCGGGACGAGAACGATCCCGATCGCGACCGCCTTTGTGGGAGAAAGCCTCCGCGCCAGGGGTTGGAAGAGCAACCCCGTCGAGATGACGAGGAAGGTCGAAAACCCCGACCACGCTGCCATCCCATGCGCTGCCAATGCGGCCGGAAACACCGAGATGACGAGACCGACGGTCGCCCAGGCGATGAGGATCGCAAACCCGTAGGCGGCGGTGCCCTTCAAAAACACCGGGGGCCGGATCCATTCGCTCTGCCGGACGAGCCGGCGTTCCGGCACGACACCGATGAGCGCCACCGCGCCGAGACCGGCAAAGGGCAGATAGGCGAGAAAACTCGCCGGCAGGAGCGTGCCGGGACCCTGCACCAAAAGGCAAAGCCCGGTCGCAAGAGCGCCGATGCCAAAGCCAAGCGAGGTCGACGCCGTGACCAGGAACGCTCCGCGCTGGGAAGAGGCGGGATCGCCCGACCCGCCCAGCAACTCCACCATGAACGCCGTGCCCGTGCCGGTGATCAGGCCGGTGCCGATCCCATAAAGCAGCCGCGACGCGAAGAGCGTCTCCAGACCCGGGAGCCAGGCGAGCAGGATCGTTGCCCCGGCCGCGAGCGCCAGCGCCATCAGGATCGTCACCTTGCGGCCGATTCTGTCCGACAGTCCGCCGAGCAGCAGCAGGACAGGGACAAGGCCCATCACATAGGCGGCGAAAGCGACCGTCGCTCCGCCCGTCCCGTAGCCGCTCATGGCCGCATAGGCCGGATAGAGCGGTGCCGGCAGATTGACCGCCCCCGTGACGAGAAAAAGCGAAGCCCCGAGAACGATGGCCGGGAGGGGAAAAGCCTTAGCGCGGCGCACCCTCGTCACGATGTGAGATTCGGTCATCGAAGCAATCCAGGAGAAGCGGTGCTGGGGGAATGGCAGCGCCGGCTCGCCATTGCAACAGCCCTTCGCACCGGCCCGTTTCAATTCAAAAGCAAGACCCGGAGTGAGCCGCCTCGCCTCTTCATGCCACATTGCTTTTCTGTCATGAGATATCGATAAGGAGCGGGCCATGAATGCTCTGGTAGACCTGAAATCGGCAATCGAGCTTCCAACCGAACGCGACCCCCGCTGGGCGCGCGTCGCGGCCCGTGACCGCTCGGCCGACGGGACGTTTTTCTATTCCGTGAGCACCACCGGCGTCTATTGCCGCCCCTCCTGCGGTGCCCGCCTCGCCAATCCGAAAAACGTGCGCTTTCACGCCAAAGCGGGCGACGCGGAGGCGGCGGGATTTCGTCCCTGCAAGCGCTGCAAGCCCGACCAGCCGCCGCGGGAGGAGCAATATGCCGCCCTGGTGGCCGAGGCCTGCCGGATCATCGAGGCGGCCGAGGAGGCCCCGTCGCTGGCGAAGCTGGCCGAGACCGCGGGCCTCAGCCCGTTCCATTTTCACCGGATCTTCAAGTCGGTCACCGGCGTGACCCCGAAGGAATATTCCATGGCGCAGCGGGCGAGCCGGGTCCGCGAACAGCTCTCGCGCAGCACCACGGTCACCGAGGCGATCTACGATTCGGGCTTCAACTCGAACAGCCGGTTCTATGAAAAATCGGACCGCATGCTGGGCATGACGCCGCGCGATTTCCGGGCCGGGGGCGCCAATACCGACATTCGCTTCGCGGTCGGGGAATGTTCCCTCGGCGCGATCCTGGTGGCGGCGAGCCAGAAAGGCATCTGCGCGATCCTCATGGGAGATGATCCGGACGCCCTGGCGCGCAACCTTCAGGATCGTTTCCCCCGCGCCAACCTGATCGGCGGAGACGAGGATTTTGAGCGGATGGTCGCGCAGGTGGTAGGCTTCGTGGAAGCCCCCGCCATCGGCCTCGACCTTCCGCTCGACCTGCGCGGCACAGCTTTCCAGCAGCGCGTCTGGCAGGCGCTTCGCGAGATCCCGGTGGGGCAGACGGCGAGCTATGCGCATATCGCCCAGCGGATCGGATCGCCCAAAGCCGTCAGGGGCGTGGCGCAGGCCTGCGCCGCCAATGCGCTGGCGGTGGCCATTCCGTGCCACCGGGTGGTCCGGAGCGACGGCGCGCTGTCGGGCTATCGCTGGGGTGTCGAGCGTAAGCAAGCCCTTCTCGACCGCGAGAAGGTCGCTTGAACCCTCAGGGCGCCGTCGAGAGCGTCAGGTCGCGTTTCCTCAGCATGCTCGCGAAGGCATCGGACCTCAGATAATCGAGTTCGGCCGGCCTGCTCTCGACGGCGGGATCGAGACCGCGCAATTCGTCATCCACATAGCCCGGATGGCACATGACGACCGGTTTCGGGCCGAGCGCCGTCAAGGCCGATTTGAAGATGCTCTCGCAGGGCACGGAGGCGTCGAACGGCGAATAGCCCGAGAACCCCTCGTTGATGGAAAAGCCGGCGGCGCGGACGCGGGCGCCGAACCCCGCCGAAAGAGCGCTCACCAGCAGGGCCTTGGCACGCCCCACCGGCCTGCGGAGGATGGCGCTATGCGGCTCGGCGGGATCGCGCACCCAGAGCTGGCCCTGATAGCCCCGCTCGGTGAGGACGGCCAGGAGCGCCAGCCGAACCACCGGCAGCACATGGACATGCTGGTGGCCGTCGACGAAGGACGGAATCTCGCCGTGGACGATCTCGAAGGCGACGAATTGCCGGGCGATCTCGGCCCTCAATTCGGCCAATGGCAACCGGCCCGTCAGGGATTTCACCAGCAGGTCCTTGAGCGGGGGAAAGGTCCCGCCGGGGGCCAGGACCGGCATCGGCCCGATCGGCGCGCCAACGGTCAGGTTGAGATGCAGCCCGATGCCGATGCGGCCGACGAGAGGCTTGAGCGCCTGGGCGGAGCGCCGCCAACCCGGCATGCTCGTCATCGCGCCGGTGGCCGAAATCCGGCCGGCTTCGGCCAGTTCGAGAATGCCCCGGCTGACGCCGTCGGTGAGGCCGAAATCGTCCGCGCAGAGAACGATCTTGCGTGTCGCAGCCATGGAATTCCCCAAAAAGCGAGACCTTTGCCGCATCCTCGCCACGGCGATTAGCCACACGAACCAAAAATTGCTCTAAGCCTCTTGAGCCGAAAAGGAAACTCGGCTCTCAATGCGCCCACCCCACAGAGGACAATCGCTTGGCGTCCCCCGAACTCAGCGTCATCATTCCGGTCCATAACGAGAGCGGCAACATCGAGCCTCTCTGCCAGCGGCTCGTGCCGGTGCTCAACCGCATTACCCCGGTCTGGGAGATCATTTTCGTCGACGACGGGAGCCGCGACGATACCCTGGCGCTCGTTCGCGAGCAGAGCCTCGCGGACCCGCGGATCGGCGCGGTGTCGTTCAGCCGCAATTTCGGCAAGGAGGTCGCCATCGCGGCCGGCCTCGACCATGTGCGGGGCGACGCGGTCGTCATCATGGATGCGGATCTCCAGCACCCGCCCGAGATGATCGCGGCCTTCGTGGAGAAGTGGCGCGAGGGATACCTGATGGTCTACGGCCAGCGCACCGGCCGCTCCGACGAGACGCGGGTCAAGCGCGGTTTCGCCCATCTGTTCTATAGCCTCTTCTCGCGCTTCGGCGAGATCAGCCTGCCGGAAGGCGCGGGCGATTTCAGGCTGATCGACCGCAAGGGTGTCGACGTTCTGCGGACGCTTGGCGAAAAGGCCCGTTTCTCCAAGGGGCTCTATGCGTGGATCGGGTTCCGGAATATCGGCGTGCCCTTCGTGGTGGAGGATCGCGTGCACGGCGCCACGAAATGGAGCTTCCGCAAGCTGTTCCGGTTCGCCTTCGACGGCATCACGTCGTTCTCCACCGTGCCGTTGCGGGTCTGGACCTATCTCGGCACGCTGATCTCGATCTGCTCCATCGCCATCGCGATCTACTTCATGATCCGGACCATGCTGTTCGGCACCGACCTGCCGGGTTTCCCGAGCCTCATCGTGTCGCTCACCTTCTTCGCCGGCGTACAATTGCTGTCGCTCGGCATCATCGGCGAATATGTGGGCCGCATCTTCGCCGAGGTGAAGCGACGGCCGCTCTACGTGGTGGCCGAACGCATCGGCACCGCCGCCGAGGTCAGCAATTCGCTTGTCCAGGACGATTCTCGGTTACGCCGGGCCTGATCGATGCTCAAGAAAATCCTCTCGGTGGGCGGATGGACGCTCGTCTCGCGCCTCACCGGCTTCATCCGCGACGTCATCCTGGCGGCGGTGATGGGCGCCGGGCCGGTCGCGGATGCGTTTCTCGTCGCGTTCCGCATTCCCAACCATTTTCGCGCCATCTTCAGCGAGGGCGCATTCAACAGCGCATTCCTTCCCACCTATGCGCAGGTGCTCGAAACCGATGGCGAGGGCAGCGCGCGTTCTTTCGCGAGCCGCGTCACGACGCTGATGCTGATCGTGCAGATCGGACTTCTGGCTCTCGCGCTGATGGCGATGCCGGTGGTCGTCACCCTTCTGGCCCCGGGATTTTCAGCCGATCCGGCGAAGTTCGACCTCGCGGTGACGCTGACGCGCATCACCTTCCCGTATCTCCTCTTCGTCACCCTGGTCACCATCTTCTCCGCCATCCTCAACGCCCACGAGCGTTTCGCAGCAGCAGCCGCGGCGCCGGTACTCCTCAACGTGTCGCTCATCGCCGCGCTGGCGCTGGCGTTTCTGTTTCCCACCGCGGGACACGCCGCCGCGTGGGGCGTCGCTCTGGCGGGCGTTCTCGAATTGCTGCTCGTCTGGATGTCCGCCAGGCGGCTGAACGCCGTGCCGGTGATCGCGACGCCGCGACTCGACCCCGCCATGCGGCGTTTCTTCAAGACGCTGGGGCCCGCGGTGATCGGCTCGGCGGGCGTGCAGCTGGCGCTGTTCGCCGACACGATCATCGCGTCGTTCCTGCCGACGGGCGCCGTCTCGTCGCTCTATTACGCGGACCGGATCTATCAGCTCCCGCTCGGCGTCATCGGGATCGCGGCCGGCACCGTGCTGCTGCCTGAAATGAGCCGCCGCATCGCGGCCGGCGATGCCGACGGAGCCCATCGCTCGCAGAACCGCGCCATCGGCCTCACCCTGGCGCTCGCCGCGCCTTTCGTCGTCGCGTTCATCACGCTGCCGGAGCTGATCATGTCGGCGCTGTTCCAGCGCGGCGCCTTCGATGCCGCCGCCGCCGCACGCTCCGGCGCTGTTCTTGCCGCCTATGCGATCGGTCTTCCGGCCGCCGTGCTGATCCGCTCGGCGGTGGCGAGTTTCTATGCGCGCTCGGACACCATGACGCCGCTGATCGCATCCTTGTCGGCGGTGGCCGTCAACGTCCTCATCAAGATCATGCTGATGGAGACCTATGGCGTCGTCGGTCTGGCGCTTGGCACCGCCATCGGCATCTGGGTCAACCTGGTGCTGCTGGTGTTCCTCGCCACGCGCCGCGACTGGATGGCGCCGAGCGCGCAGCTCGGTCGCATTCTCGCGGCGGTCGTGGGGGCGACGATCCTGCTCGCCCTGTTCGCCTGGTTCGCCCCCGCGCCGATTTCTGCATTCGCGATGGGTGTGCCGCGCTGGCGCAACGAAATCCTGCTGGCGCTCGTGGGAACGGGAGGCGCGTTGGTGTACGGCGCGGGCCTTCTCGTCGGGCTGAAGGCCGTCGGCGTGAAACTGGCGCGAAGCTAGCAGCGTCCCTCCCTCACCCGCGCCTGCGGCGCGACCTCTCCCCACCGGGGAGAGGTGAAGAAAGAGCGCCGCGGCGGGAAGGGCGCCGCCCCCACCTCTCCCCGGTGGGGAGAGGTCGAGCGAAGCGAGGGTGAGGGGGTTGGTGCATCACAGGAAAACGCGATGTTCCAGCTCCGCCAGAATGGTCTCCAAGACGCCGCCGATATTGGCAAAGACCTCCGCGTTCGTGAGCCGCAGAACATGGAATCCGCAGGCTTCGAGGATGCGCGTTCTCTCAGCATCGTAAGACAATTCGGAATCCACCGAATGAGTCGCGCCATCGACCTCGACGATCAGTCGAGCATCCAGGCACACGCAACGATGAACCGGTCGACCACATGCTGCCGACGAAACTTCCAGCGGGCGAGCTTCCGGTTGCGCATCGCGCGCCAAAGAACGGCCTCTGCGTCAGTTTGCTGCCGGCGAAGCTGCCTTGCGCGCTGCACGAACTGCCGCATTCCCAACCCGCTCCCACGGCGCGAGCCGTGCGCGCCAGGGAGATGGTAGGGAAAGCGATACTTTGTTGCAATAAGGTATTGGCGAGGGACGAGGAGCACCCTCACCCGGACCTGCGGTCCGACCTCTCCCTCAWGGGAGAGGTGAAGAAAAGCGCGCCGCCCCCCACCTCTCCCCGGCCGGGAGAGGTCGAGCGAAGCGAGGGTGAGGGGGTCTGCATCACCGGACAAGCGGGCAGCACCCTCACCC